>NZ_QPQX01000009.1:0-130926 GCF_005234805.1 Enterococcus sp. ARL09-542 | reverse complement strand
ATCCTGCTGAAATTGCTTTCCTTTAAAATGATTCATCGTCATTCCTCCTGCTATCTTTTTCTATTATTCTACCTTATTTGATAGTAGATTTAAAACTTTGCAACAGAACCCAAAAAAACACCCTTAAAATCGCAATTTAGGCGTTTTTTAAGAGTGAGTTTAACTATTTATAAAATTAGGTTTTAAAGGAGTGAAAGTCTTTTCCTCATTGAGTAAGTTTAGCAAGACATCCAAAAAGGCAGTTTGCATTTCTTCCATATTGAAATAAATACGGAAACAATAGGTGTGTTTAAAGAAAGTCTGCTGATGGATTTGATGGATAATCAATTCTTCGTTTAATCCGTTTTTATATTGGAGTACCCGTTTTCGATGTTCGGAATAATGAGGCCGGGCATGTTTTTTGAATGGACTGAATAAATAAAAAGATGTCATTTGATTTGCGGTCAACACTTGTTGAACGGCAAGTAGTTCATTATGTAGCTGTTTTCTGTCGGTGTCCGATAAATGAGCGATAAATCGTTGCGCTTGATTTTTCAGTGACCACATGAATCAATTCCTCCTTGGAGATACCAATATTCACAAAATCAATATAACATGAAAAAAAATAAATGTAAACGCTTTATAGTGTGTGAACAAGTTGGAAATCTGCAGAACAAAAAATGATTTTAAGTTAAACACGAACGTTTAAAGAAAAATTAGTTGTTAATGTACATTATTTTGTTGACCCTTATTCTTTGCGTTGTTAGAATAGAAAACAACAAGAAGAGACTAAAAATCTATGTGAAAAAACTAACTTTTGTGAGGTGTCCGGTGGTGCAAGAACAATTGATTTACGAAGGGAAAGCAAAGAAACTCTTCAAGACTAGCAAAGATGAAGAGCTCCGTGTGGAGTATCTCGATCAGGCTACCGCGTTGAATGGATTGAAGAAAGATGCAGTTTCAGGAAAAGGAGCACTGAATAATCAGATTACCAGTCTTATTTTTCAAGAATTAGAAAAGCAGGGTATTCCAAGTCATTTTATCAAAATATTGTCTAAACACGAACAATTAGTTTGTGAAGTTGAAATGATCCCGTTGGAAATCGTCGTCCGTAATACGGCTGCCGGCAGCTTTTCTAAGCGCCTGGGAATTGCTGAAGGGGAGCAGCTGCCTTTTCCGATTATTGAATTTTATTACAAAGAAGACCGCTTAGACGATCCTTTCATCAATGAAGATCACATTCGTTATTTGGGAATCGCCACCCCTGAGGAAGTTGCTCAAATCAAAATGCTTGCTCGACAAATCAACACCGCATTGTGCCAACTCTTTGAGAAAATTAAGATCCACTTGGTCGACTTTAAAATTGAAGTCGGAAAAAGTGATGGGAAAATTCTTTTAGCGGATGAGATTTCGCCGGATACTTGTCGCTTATGGGATCTGACAACGAAAGAACATTTGGATAAAGATGTCTATCGTCGTGAAATCGGGGATCTGATTCCTGTTTATCAAGAAGTATTAAATCGCTTAGAAAAGGAGTATAGTTCATGTATTTAGTCAAAGTTTATGTCACTTATAAAGAGTCGGTCTTGGATCCTCAAGGAGAAGCAGTCAAAGGAGCGGTTCATCGTTTGGGGTATCAAAATGTCTCTGAAATACGTATTGGGAAATATTTTGAGATCAAAGTTACAGACAGCAACAAAGAATCAGTAGCGGCAGAAATTGAAGAAGTTTGTGACAAGTTACTGGCAAATGTCAATATGGAGACTTATCGTTATGAAATCATTGAGATGGAGGACAAGGAACAATGAAATTTGCAGTAATCGTTTTTCCTGGTTCGAATTGTGATGTCGATTTAATGTATGCCATCAAAGATGTGATGGGCGAAGAAGCCGAATATGTGTGGCATGACGAGACCTCGTTAGCTGGCTTTGATGGTGTATTGCTTCCAGGAGGTTTCTCCTACGGGGATTACCTTCGCTGCGGAGCCATCGCACGTTTCTCGAATATTATGGCAGAAGTCATTCGTTTTGCAGAAGAAGGAAAACCGGTCTTTGGTACGTGCAATGGCTTCCAGATCTTGACAGAAGCTGGCTTGCTGCCAGGGGTTTTACGCAGAAATGAATCGCTGCACTTTATTTGCAAGCCGGTACAGTTGCAAGTCAATAACCAGACGCCTTTTACCTCTGAATACCAGCAAGATGAACGGATCACGATCCCTGTCGCTCATGGAGAAGGAAATTACTATTGCGACGATCAAACCTACCAGGAACTGGAAGCCAATAACCAGATTGTCTTCCGTTATGTGGATAACGTTAACGGGAGTTTACATGGTATTGCCGGCATTTGCAACAAGGCAGGCAATGTTTTAGGGATGATGCCCCATCCTGAGCGGGCAATGGAAGAGTTGCTTGGCTCAAAGGATGGCAAGAAGTTCTTTGCGTCTTTATTGAAAAATTTCGGGAAGGTGCCAGTACATGAATAAAGCAATCATAGCAGAGCCAACACCACAGGAAATCAAAGAAACCAAGCTTTATCAACAATGGGGGCTCACTGATGAAGAATACCAAATGATTTCAGAAGAAATATTAGGTCGACTACCTAATTATACAGAAACGGGTCTCTTTTCAGTAATGTGGAGCGAACATTGTTCCTATAAAAATTCCAAGCCGGTCTTGCGCAAATTTCCAACCGAAGGCCCGCAAGTTTTACAAGGGCCAGGCGAAGGAGCGGGAATCGTCGATATTGGTGATGGCCAAGCAGTTGTCTTTAAAGCGGAAAGTCATAACCATCCTTCGGCCGTGGAGCCTTATGAAGGCGCCGCAACCGGCGTCGGTGGGATTATTCGTGATATTTTCAGTATGGGGGCGCGGCCCATCGCGATCCTAGATTCGTTGCGTTTTGGCGAATTGACGAATGAGCGGACCAAATACCTTTTAGAAGAAGTCGTGGCAGGAATCAGCGGCTATGGAAATTGTATCGGAATCCCTACAGTCGGTGGTGAAGTTGCCTTCGATGCCTGTTACGAAGGGAATCCATTGGTCAATGCGATGTGTGTCGGTTTGATCGACCACAAAGATATTCAAAAAGGACAGGCCAAAGGCGTTGGTAACATAATCATGTATGTGGGAGCAAAAACAGGTAGAGACGGGATCCATGGTGCAACATTTGCTTCCGAGGAGTTCGTGGAGGGAGAAGAACAGCAGCGCTCGGCTGTCCAAGTAGGAGACCCCTTCATGGAAAAATTGTTATTAGAAGCTTGTCTTGAGCTGATCCTTGAACATTCAGACAGTTTGATCGGTATTCAGGACATGGGGGCAGCCGGTCTCGTTTCTTCCAGTTCTGAAATGGCTTCAAAAGCTGGTTCAGGATTAAAACTTTATTTAGATGATGTACCGCAACGAGAAACTGGTATGACACCTTATGAAATGATGCTATCAGAATCCCAGGAGCGGATGCTGATCTGTGTGAAACAAGGACATGAAGCAGAAGTTGAAGCGTTGTTTCAAAAATACGGATTGGAAGCGGTAGTGATTGGTGAAGTAACCGATGATGGTGCGTATCGCTTGTACCATCAGGGAAAAGAAGTTGCCAATTTACCTGTTGATGCTTTGGCAGAAGATGCGCCAACTTATCATAAAGAAAAAGCAGAACCTGCTAGAATCCAAGCATTTCGTCAACAGCCTGATTTTGAACCAGTCATTGATGATGCAACAGCAGTCTTTTTACAATTGTTGCAGCAACCCACGATTGCTTCAAAAAAATCGATTTTTGAAACCTATGATTCTCAAGTGAGAACCAATACCGTTGTTGGCCCAGGAAGTGACGCTGCAGTCCTGCGGATCAAAGGGACCAACAAAGCTTTAGCTATGACCACGGACTGTAATGCTCGCTACTTGTACCTTGATCCTGAACGAGGTGGACAGATTGCTGTAGCAGAAGCAGCTCGCAATATTGTTGCTTCTGGGGGACGACCACTAGCGATCACAGACTGTCTCAACTATGGCTCGCCGGATAAACCAGAAGGCTTTTGGGAGTTATGGACATCGGCAGAAGGGATTGCCAAAGCTTGTGAAATTCTAGAAACTCCTGTTATTTCAGGTAATGTTTCGCTGTATAATGAAACCAACGGGCAGGCAATCTATCCAACACCAATGATTGGTATGGTAGGGCTGATTGAAAAGGTCGAACATATCACCACACAACATTTCCAGACACCGGAGGATTTGATTTATTTGATTGGAGAAACGAAGGCCGACTTTAACGGCAGTGAACTCCAAAAATTACAAAATGGGTCGATCAATGGCCGTTTGATGGCATTTGATCTATTAGAAGAAAAACAGAATCAGGCAATCGTCTTATCTGCGATCCAGGCTGGACTTGTAAAAAGTGCCCATGACTGTGCAGAAGGCGGATTAGCTGTTGCATTAGCTGAATCTGCGTTTAAGAAGAATGTCGGTATATCTGTTCAACTAGATTTGCCGCAATCTTGGCTTTTTTCAGAAACACAAACGCGATTTGTGCTGTCCATTGCTCCAGAAAATCAAACCGCTTTTGAAGCTTTGGCAGGTGATAGCGCTTGTCTCATCGGAAAAGTTACAGCAGAACCGCAACTAAAAATCCAAGGTAGCGATGGAATGATCGTAGTGGAAACAGCCTTAGCACGTAAGAAATGGGAGGAAGCAATTCCATGTCTATTGAAGTAAAAAGCTTGAATGAAGAATGCGGGGTTTTTGGTGTCTGGGGTCACCCAGATGCTGCCCGAGTTACTTATTTTGGCTTGCACAGTTTACAGCATCGGGGACAAGAAGGCGCTGGGATCGTCGCAAATCAGCAAGGCAAGCTTGTCGGTCATCGAGATCTTGGCTTATTGGCAGAAGTTTTTTCCGATGAACGACTTCTTCAACGATTGACAGGTGAAGCAGCAATCGGACATGTTCGCTATGCTACTGCAGGCAATGGCAGCGTCGATAATATCCAACCTTTTCTTTTTAAGTTTTTTGATCAGCAGATTGGGTTGGCGCACAACGGGAACTTAACCAATGCCAAGAGTTTGCGGAAATCACTTGAGTCTGAAGGAGCCATTTTTCATTCAAATTCAGATACCGAAATTTTGATGCATCTGATTCGCCGCAGTGGTCAAGCGAATTTGCTGGATCGCATCAAAGAAGCGCTGAATCAAGTGAAAGGTGGATTTGCCTATCTTTTGCTGACAGAAGATGCGATGATCGCTGCTCTTGATCCAAATGGATTTCGGCCACTCTCGTTAGGAAAAATGGTCAATGGTGCTTATGTGATTGCTTCAGAGACTTGTGCTTTAGAAGTGATCGGAGCTGAATTTGTTCGAGATATCTGTCCTGGGGAAGTTGTCATTGTGGATCAAGCGGGCTACCGTGTTGAAACATATACGGAAGAAGTCCAACCAGCGATTTGCTCAATGGAATTCATTTATTTTGCACGACCAGATTCGAATATTGCCGGCGTCAATGTCCATACTGCACGAAAAAATATGGGACGTAATCTTGCCCAAGAAGCACCGATCGAAGCAGATATGGTGATCGGTGTACCGAACTCATCCTTATCGGCCGCCAGCGGGTTTGCAGAAGAATCTGGCATTCCTTACGAATTAGGATTAGTCAAAAATCAATACATTGCACGAACATTTATCCAGCCCACTCAAGAATTACGGGAACAAGGCGTTCGGATGAAGCTTTCTGCCGTCCGCGGTGTGGTTGAAGGAAAAAAAGTGATCATGGTGGATGACTCGATCGTTCGCGGCACTACTAGCCGACGAATCGTTCAATTGTTAAAAGAAGCCGGTGCCAAAGAAGTTCACGTTCGGATTGCTTCACCGCCATTAAGATATCCTTGTTTTTACGGAATCGATATTCAGACGCGGAAAGAACTGATCGCTGCTCGGCAAAGTGTCGAAGAAATTCGCCAAACGATCGGTGCCGATTCGTTGGCTTTTCTCAGTGAGACTGGCTTGATCGAAGCAATCGGGTTAGATTTAGACGCCCCCTATTCTGGATTGTGCATGGCCTATTTCAATGGTGATTATCCTACACCGCTTTATGATTATGAAGAAAGCTATTTAGCGTCGCTCGAATAAATGGTACAGGAGGAACTCAAAGTGGCAAATGCTTATGCAAAGGCTGGTGTTGATGTGAACGCCGGGTATGAAGTCGTTGATCGAATCAAAAAACATGTCAAAAGAACAGAACGGTTAGGTGTAATGGGTGCCATCGGTGGCTTTGGCGGCTGTTTTGATTTGTCAAACTATCCGCTGAAAGAACCAGTGCTGGTATCCGGTACTGATGGTGTAGGAACGAAATTATTAGTAGCGATCCAACAAAATCAACACCAAACGATTGGAATCGATTGTGTTGCGATGTGTGTCAATGATATTGTCGCTCAAGGAGCAGAACCGATCTATTTTTTGGATTATGTCGCAGTGGGCAAGAATGATCCCGAAAAAATCGAACAAATTATCGCCGGGGTTGCAGAGGGCTGCGTTCAGTCGGGAGCGGCTCTGATAGGCGGTGAAACAGCAGAAATGCCAGGGATGTACTCGGAAGAGGACTATGACTTGGCTGGTTTTGCGGTGGGAATTGTTGAAAAATCTCGTCTGATCACGGGAGCATCGATTGAACCGGGACATTTTCTGATCGGGCTGCCTGCTTCTGGTATCCATTCAAACGGGTATTCATTGGTTCGCAAGATCTTTTTTGAACAGCAAGGTTTTCAAATGGCAGAGAAGTTGCCGGAATTAGGCGGAAAAACTCTCGGAGAAGAATTGTTAACACCAACGAGAATCTACGTATCCGCTGTACTGCCGTTACTTGAAAAACAATTAATTGACGGTATCTCGCATATCACGGGTGGCGGCTTTATCGAGAATATTCCCCGGATGTTGCCGCCGCAGACAACAGCAGAAATCACACTGGGAACGTGGCCGCAACTGCCGATTTTTGAGGCTCTAGCTTCTTATGGAAAAATCCCGGCCCATGAAATGTATGAGATCTTCAATATGGGGATTGGGATGGTTCTTGCTGTTGCACCAGAGAAGAAAGAACAAGTGCTAGCTTTGTTAAACGAGCAGAATGAAGCAGCTTACGTTATTGGTAAAGTAACGGAGGCTCAAGAACATGCGGTTCTTTTACAAGGAGATCCGCTATGAGGATCGCTGTTTTTGCATCAGGAAACGGCAGTAATTTTACCGCAATTGCCGATGCGATTAGAGGAGAAGAACTCAAAGGGGCTACATTAGCGCTGCTGTTCTCAGATAATGCCGCCGCATTTGTCTTGGAACGGGCTAAAGACGCGGGGGTACCGATATTGCAGTTATCCCCGCAGAAATTTCCTTCGAAAGCAGCGTTCGAAGCCGCACTGTTGAACGAGTTGGCGGAACATTCGATTGAGCTGATCGTTTTGGCAGGCTATATGCGGATCGTTGGACCTACGTTGCTAGCCGCTTTTCCCAATAGAATCATCAATCTGCATCCCTCATTGCTGCCTAGTTTTCCTGGAAAATCCGGTATTGCCGATGCCTTTCATTATGGAGTGAAGGTGACTGGGATCACCATTCATTACGTTGACAGTGGTATCGATACGGGGCCGATCATTGCGCAAGAAGTGGTACGTATCGAATCGGAAGATACATTAGAAAGCTTAGAAGCAAAGATCCATCAATTAGAGCATCGAGTCTATCCAGCGGTCATAGCTGAAATCATTCATAAAGGAGACCATCAATCGTGAAAAAAAGAGCGTTGATCAGTGTGTCAGATAAACAAGGGATCGTATCTTTTGCCAAAAATTTAGTACAAAACGGCTACGAAATCATTTCGACAGGAGGGACAAAATCTGCTCTGGAAGCGGCTGGTCTTGAACCGATTGCGATAGAAACGGTCACAGGATTTCCCGAAATGATGGACGGACGTGTCAAAACATTGCATCCAAAGATCCACGGTGGTTTGCTGGGTCGCCGGGACCTGCCTGAACATTTAGCAGCAATGGAAAAACATGACATTGCGCCGATCGATCTGGTTGTTGTCAACCTTTATCCTTTTAAGGAAACGATTGCCCAAGCGGATGTGACAGAAGAGCAAGCCATTGAGAATATCGATATCGGTGGACCAAGCATGCTGCGCTCCGCTGCAAAAAACTTTGCTGCAGTGACAGTGATCGTTGATCCTAAAGATTATCCCCTCATTCTAGATGAATTGACGGAAACCGGTCAGACGCAGCTTGCCACGCGCAAACGCTTAGCGGCTAAAGTATTTCGCCATACAGCAGCTTATGACGCCTTGATCGCCGATTATTTGACAAAAGCAGTTGAAGAATCTGAACCGGAGAAGTTGACACTGACGTATGAATTGAAACAAACGTTGCGCTACGGAGAAAATAGCCATCAAACTGCTGCTTTTTATCAAGATGCATTGCCAGTTCCTTATTCGATCGCTAGTGCAAAACAACTTCACGGCAAAGAATTGTCCTACAACAACATCAAAGATGCGGATGCCGCTTTGCGAATCGCAAAAGAATTTACGGAACCCACTGCAGTCGCTCTTAAACATATGAATCCTTGTGGTATCGGAACAGCGACGACGATTTTTGACGCTTTTGAACGGGCATACGAAGCAGATCCAGTTTCGATTTTTGGAGGAATCATCGTATTGAATCGCCCCGTTGATGAAGCAACAGCTGCTGCATTGCATCAAATATTTCTTGAGATCGTGATTGCGCCTGCTTTTGAACCAGCGGCGCTGGATATTTTGACGAAGAAGAAAAACATTCGCTTGATGACGTTAGATTTTGTAGCAAATCCTGTCGAAACAGAAATGGTCTCTGTATTAGGTGGTTTATTAGTTCAAGAACAAGATACATTAGCAGAATCTCCTAAGGATTGGACGGTCGTAACGAAACGTCAGCCTAGCAAGAATGAGTTGGAAGCAATGGCTTTTGCTTGGAAAGCGGTAAAACATGTCAAATCAAATGCCATCGTTTTAGCGAACCAATATCAAACAGTTGGAATTGGTGCTGGCCAAATGAATCGCGTGGGTTCTGTAAAAATCGCCATTGAACAAGCTGCTGAAGCTGGAAAATTAACGGATGCAGTTTTAGCTAGCGATGCGTTCTTCCCAATGGATGATAGCGTGGAATATGCTGCAAAACGGGGAATCAAGGCAATCATTCAACCTGGAGGCAGTATTAAAGACCAAGCGTCTATCGAAATGGCAGATCAATACGGAGTAGCGATGATCTTTACTGGCGTTCGGCATTTTAGACATTAAAAGACATTAAATTCAGGAGGAGCAGATGAAGCTTTTAGTTATTGGTAGTGGTGGTAGAGAACATGCAATCGCCAAAAAATTACTCGCAGATCCGATCGTAGAAACAGTCTACTGCGCGAAAGGGAATCCGGGCATGGTCAGCGATGGCATTCAGGTAGTTGCTATCCCAGAAACAGACCATCAAAGCTTGATCGCGTTTGCAAAAGAGATGGCCATCGATTGGACCTTTGTAGGCCCTGAAGTTCCTTTGCTTAATGGCATCGTTGATGATTTCCAAGCTGCAGGATTGAACATTTTTGGCCCAAATAAAGCAGCGGCGATGATTGAAGGTTCGAAGGAATTTGCCAAAGAATTGATGGCAAAATATCAGATTCCAACCGCTGAATACCAGTCTTTTGTAGATAGTGAAAAAGCGAAAGCGTATATCCAAGAAAAAGGTGCCCCAATCGTAATCAAAGCAGACGGTTTAGCTGCTGGAAAAGGGGTCGTTGTCGCAGCAACAGTGGATCAGGCACTGGCTGCGGTAGAAGAAATGTTGGAAGAACAAAAATTTGGTCAAAGTGGTGCCAAAGTTGTGATCGAAGATTTTCTGGAAGGAGAAGAGTTTTCGCTGCTGGCTTTTGTTCATGAAGAGCAAGTTTATCCCATGGTGATTGCGCAAGATCATAAACGAGCGTTTGATGGGGATGAAGGACCGAATACTGGTGGAATGGGAGCTTACTCTCCTGTTCCGCAAATTCCTCAGTCAATGATCGATCAAGCAATCGAGACGGTTTTGATCCCGGCTGCTACAGGAATGATTGATCAAGGAACACCCTTTACGGGTATTTTATATGCGGGGCTGATTGCCACAGTTGAAGGACCTAAAGTGATTGAATTCAATGCTCGTTTTGGAGATCCAGAGACGCAAGTCGTTTTGAGTCGGCTAACGAGTGGGTTAGCTCAGATTATTGATGCATTGCTCAATGGAAGACAGCCGGAGATTACTTGGGATCAGCAGTTTTCTGTTGGTGTGGTCGTGGCGGCTGAAGGGTATCCAGAAACCTATCAACAGGGAATGATCATTCCGCAAAAAGCGGCTGAAGATGTTCAACTGTTTTATGCAGGGGTTGCTGAAAGAGCAGGAGAATTGGTGGCAGCAGGCGGGCGAGTATTTTTAGCGGAAGGGCAAGGTGCTTCTTTGGAGGAAGCGCAAAAGAAAGTTTACCAAGCGCTAGCAAAAATGCCTTTGAACAAGATGTTTTATCGAAAAGATATTGGTGCCAAAGCATTAAAGTAACCGCAACTTCTCTTTGGTTCCATCGTTTAAACAAAAGATCGCTGATGAGAGAACAGCGATCTTTTTTTCTTAAAAAGAGGTAGCGTTTTCAAACGGATATGCTAAAATAGAAGAGCAAACAGAGGAGGAAAAATACGTGAAAAAAATTAAATTTGGTTCAACCGATTTAGAAATTTCAAGTGTCATTTTGGGATTGATGCGAATCAATAATGCAAAAGATCCTGTAGCTGTACTGACGACAGCAATCGAGAATGGTATTACTTTCTTTGATCATGCAGATATCTATGGCGGTGGCGAATGCGAAAGTATTTTTGCAGATGCCCTTGCACAAACCGAATATAAAAGGGAAGATCTTTTCATTCAATCGAAATGTGGTATCGTCCCAGGGAAAATGTTCGATTTTTCGAAAGAACACATTATTAAATCCGTTGAAGGCAGTTTGAAACGCTTGAAAATGGATTATCTTGACGCGTTGCTGTTGCATCGCCCGGATACGTTAGTGGAGCCCGAAGAAGTCGCTGCTGCTTTCGACGAGCTGGAAAAAGCGGGAAAAGTTAAGTATTTTGGAGTCAGCAATCAAAATCCTGGTCAAATCGAATTGTTGAAAAAATATGTCTCTCAACCATTGCTGGCCAATCAATTGCAATTTGGCATCATGCATACTGGAATGATCGATCGAGGCATCCATGTCAATATGACGGATAGCGGCAGTGTCGATCATGATGGCGGAATTCTTGAGTATTCTCGGCTGAATGATATGACGATCCAAGCGTGGTCGCCATACCAATATGGATTCTTTGAAGGTGTCTTCATCGGAAATGAGAAATTCCCAGAACTGAATGCAAAACTGGAAGAATTGGCTGAGAAGTATCAAACGACTGCGACAGGAATCGCATCTGCTTGGATTCTACGGCACCCAGCAAATATGCAGGTGATTGCTTAAATGGTCACATAAAAGTATATAGTAATTTCATCGTCAACAACCTCGATCTTTTCAATAATATTTTCTATCAAGCTCCGCCTGGTAGAAAAATCCATTTCTTCAAATTTATCAACTAACTCTTCTAATGATTTTTCAAACTCTTCTTTATCTTTTTTGCTCACCGTCTGATTCAACTGTGATTCTAATTTTTCTATTTTCTCTTTAAGCTCATCGGTTTTATTATCTAAGATATTTGTGGATATTTTATCTGATAGATACAAATCTAATAACTTTGATTGCTGAGCGTTAAGTCGGGCGATTTCTCTAATGATAGGTTTATTATCTACTTCGTTATTATCTTCTTTTAAAGCAAACTTAGAATTTTCTGCTCTTTTTTTTATTTCACTCATAATTGCTGCGTCCAAAAAATCGCAACGATAAGATTTACCGGAACAAGTCCAACCGTATTTTTGTTTATGCTTGTAAGTCCTGCACGAGCAACGATAATACTTGTGTTTATATTTTTTTCCGTTGGCAGTTCTAACGCTCTCATATCCATTGTAAGGCTTTCCGCACTTGTGGCATACAATTAGTCCCGAAAATAAATAACTGTGGTTAAACGCATTGCTGTGAGGTCTATTGCTTATTAACCGCTGAACTTTGTTGAAATCTTTTGTAGAAACGATAGGTTCGTGTTTAGCATCATATACTTTGTTTTGATATTTCTGTTTTCCGCAATAATAATGAGATTGAAGCCTTCTTCTGACGGTAGAGTCCATGAAGCTATCTTCAAAAACAGGGAATTCTTTTTTCAATACAGAAACAACCTTATTTATCGCTTGCCCGCTTAAAAAAAGTTCAAACATTCGTTTAACAGCTAATGCTTGTGTTTCTTGAATTTCTAATTCGCCTGTAATTTGATTGTATTCATATCCAAATGGAACATTACCGCCGCCCATGTAATAACCACGCTTCACACGTTCGAGTTTCCCCATTGACATGCGTTCAGTAATGTTATCACGCTCCAATTGGGCGAAAACCGAAAGTATCCCGATCATTGCACGACCGAAAGAGGTGGTAGTATCAAAACTTTCTTGCATACTGATGAAGTCAACGTTGTTTTTTAGAAATACATCCTCAATCAAATACATCGTGTTCTTTTGGCTACGAGATAGGCGGTCAAGTTTGTAAACGATGACGACATCTATTTTATTGCTTTCGATATCTTCGATCATTTCATTAAGTGCCGGTCGTTCAAGTTTAGCTCCGGAAAAAGCCGCATCTGTATAGGTCTTGAACACTTTATAATCTTTTGCTAATGCATAAGCGTTGAGTTTTTCTGTCTGCGCTTCGATCGAGTATCCTTCTTTTTCTTGTTGAGGAGTGGAAACTCGAATATATAAGCCCGCTTTTTTCATTGTATCAACTCCTATTTATTGTTAAAATAGGCATAGGGAATAAGCCTATCGTTTATTGCTTGGCACGCCATTCTGTGAGGGGAGGGCGTTTTTTTATTTATCACTTTCTAATGGTGTGTCAATTGTATTTGATTCATCCATAGGAGTTTGAAAGTAGATGACAGAATAATCACTGGCATTTTTTAATGAGTAAAGCATCGTGAATTCATATTTTTTATCTTGATACGTGAAATTCCCGATTGTGTTATAAAGATTTTTGTATTCTTCGCCAGTTTCGGCATTTTTATCATCTGGCATTTGATAAACTTTAAAAGAGTCATCGGTAAAATTAACCTTAAAATTGTCTATTTTATATCGTTCTTCCAAGACCTTTTCAACGATGACTGAGGCAGTTGCCTTATCATCGTCATTTGTTTCTTTTACTGTCGAATTTGTTTCACTGTAATCTTTAGACTCTTTTGTACTGTCCGAGCTTCCGCAAGCTCCTAAAATAAAAATACTAGTTGCCACCAATAAAGCCAATCCTATTTTTTTCATTTCTTCCCCTCATTTCGTTTGATATAATTAATATACGATATTCTCATAAATGAGTAACCCTAGCCGCAGCGCCAACTACGACTGGGGTATTTTTATAGCACCACTACACCAAAAATTTTGAAGTCATCTGTCTCACTGATAAGTATATCTTTATAATCCTTGTTAAGACTCACTAATTTGTTGCCTGACAGCTTTTTAACATAAGCGTCACTGTTTACACGACAAATCACTATTTGACCGTCACGAGCTTCTGAGGTGCCTTTTACAAAGATTATTTGTTTATCGTCAAAAAGTGGGGTCATGCTATTACCGTTTACCCTTACAGCAAAGTCGTGTTCCGGAACTTCGCCATTAAACTCAACTTCTTCTTCATTCGATTCTAACCACTCGCCTGAACCAGCTGAAACATAGCCCTTTATCATGATTGATATTTTTGACTTGCGTTGTTGTTCTTTAAGCTGATATTCAGCAAAGTTGTAGACTTTTGTTTGTCTTGGTTTTTCTAATTGATTGTAGATTGTTTCAATAGAAGGAACATTATCGTCTTCCCAACCCATTAAAAAAGCTGGGGTCGTTTTCAAAATTTCTGCAATATCACCAAGAATATTAGTAGGCAATTTTTCGATATCGCCTTTTTCATATCTAAAGATAGTAGATCTAGAAACTCCAAGCTTTTCCGCAACGACATCAGCGCTTAATTTTAATTCCTTTCGCCTTAGTTTTATTCTCTCACCTATATCCATTTCTTTCACCTCTTGAATATATTATAAATCACATGTTGCAAAAACGCAACAAATTAAAATCGCAATAATGCAACTTTCGTATTGACTAATATATTTTCGGGTGGTATATTTGGTTCAACAAGTCGCGATAATGCGACAAAAGAAAGGAGTGAGGTTCATGATCAACACAAACAAGTTAAAAGGTCTAATCGTAGAACGGGGTACTACTCAACAAGCAGTAGCAGATTCAATCGGAATCGATCGAAGTACTTTTTATCGAAAAATGAAAAAAGGTGGAGATTTCTCGATTGAAGAAGCAAAAAAAATGAAGCAAGAAATCCCGCTAACTGATCAAGAAGCAATCGAAATTTTTTTTGGAGGAAAAGTCGCATTTACGCTACAAAACAAACAAAAAGCATAAGAAGGAGGCTGCCTAATGACAACAACGATATATCCCAATGGAATCAAAATCCACTGTGTTTGGCAAGATGGCACTCACATGAAAGAAGGGGAAAAGATTCCTTTGGAAATTCAGAAAAAAGCTGTTCAATCGGTTTTGAAGATGATGAAGGAGGAAAAATAATGGAATTTGAGAACGTAAAAGATGCGCTAAAAAGTGCAATGGAGTATGCCGAATCATCAAATTTACAAGTAGACGGAAAGCCAGCAACTTACGAGGACTTTCAAGAGCTGATGAAAGAGCATATCTATGCTATTGCAGATTTGTTGGGTATTGATGAAGTGGCCGATCGCAACTGGAGTATTGGATTAAAAATAACCCCACGCGGAAGGAGGGGCTAGGGTGATAAACATTGTTGGATTGATCGTATTCTTAATTATTTTGTTTTCTTTTCCATCTATAACAAGGTGGCTACTCTCTCTTATAAAGGATAGAAAATAAAGCAACGAATGAAATAAAAGCTGTGACAGTCATAAATTGTTCAGTATTCAAAGTCCACATCAGGGCGTAAATGGTTGAGACTGACAGTGCTACTCCTGCAAATCTTGATTGATCGAAACCAATGGGGTCCTTCTTGAAAATGAGAATTGATGTGATCTTAGCGATATACAACGTTAAAAGAACTCCTAAATTATATGATGATAAAACTGTGACTAAATTCCACCAGTTAACTTTTAACAGTTCATATAGGAATGCATCTTGGACAAAATAATCTTTAATCAATAGTTGGATTAGCAAAAGTGGAAATGTTGAACAAACTAATATTATTGTAAGCACTAAATATTTTCCGATTTTCTTCAAAAAGAGCACCACCAGTTTTTAAACAATTATACCAAAGGAGCAAACACATTGAAAAACAAACTAGCAAAAACAACAGCAATCATCGGACTAGCACTAGGTAGCGGCGTTATCGGCTACGCAGCAAGCAACGCATTTCAAGATTTGGACACGATCAAAGAAAATTTCAACACTGTTCTGCAATACGGACAAACCAAATCACAGCGTGTGTCAGAACTCGAATCACAGCTATCCGACAACACTCGCACACAGGAGCAGCTGAAGGCAGAAATTGAGCAAATCAAATCGGACAAGCAAAAAGAAATTGAAGCCAAACAACGCGAAATCGAACAAAAGCAACAGGAGATTGCTACAAAGCAACAGGAAGCCGATAGCTTGCGTCAACAACTGTCCACAGTGCAAAACGACAAGGAACAGCTAGAACAGCGTGTGAGCGAATTAAGACAGTATACGGATCAAAAAGTAGGGGAGTTGGGGAAATGATTAAAAGAATCACTATATCAGTTGAAGAAGATAGTGGATCGAAAATGCAGCATACCGTCTCAACAAAAGAAGAAGCGCTCGCTTTGATTGATCGATACTTCAAGGAGGAGTCAGCATGAATAAAAAATGGCTAGCAAGTCTAAATAGAAATCACTTTTACAAAGCACGCCAACTCCAAGCAATTTCATATTTGAGCATTGGTTTAAACATCGTACTTTTGTTAACACTGATTTGGATCATGGGGGTTAAGTAGTATGACCAGAGCTGAAGCGCTACGTATCGGCAGAATCATTGCTGATCGTGGATATAGATACGAGAAACCAATTAGCTAAACAGAATATTGAACGAATGAAGAAACGGAGGGGAATTTATGAGTAAAGTCATACGTGTATCGGACAAAGTGCAAAGAAACGAATCAGAGCTTTCGCTTCATGACATGCACGGAGAGTTAGTGTTGATCGCACAAAATAAACAGGACAAAGAAACCGTGGCTATCTATCTTGACGACAGACAAATATTTAGACTCATCCAACATCTAACTAAATACCTTATGTATACAAAAAAAGACCGACTAGCCGGCAAGCTTTAGTCAGTCAGAAAATACATCTTAAGGAGATTATACCATGAGAATAGCTATTGACACAATCGGGCGTATTCATCTAATTGACGGATACAAACCTTATGGATCGATCGTTTTCGATATTGATAAGAAGAACGATCGAGTAGGTGTTTATCAGGACAGCGACAACGAGGTTGTCCGCACGCAATTTGAAACTATTGAAGAATCAGCTGAATTTGGTCGAGAAGAACTGATTCAAGGGTTAGAGCAAGTAATTGAAGAATTGAAGGAGGTCCTTTGAGTGAAACTATATGAATTAACTGGTGCATTTAATCAAGTTGCAGACATGCTGGAATATGATTCAGAAAATGCAGCGATTATTGACACGTTGGAATCAATTGACCTAGCTATTGAAGAAAAAGCAGACGGTTATGCTAAGTTGATCCGCAATCAAGAAGCTTCAAGCAAAGCATTTGATGAAGAAATCAAGCGAATGAAAGAGCGTAAGCAAGCGGTCGACAATAATGTTAAGCGAATGAAATTAAGCTTACAAAATGCAATGGTAGAAATTGGCAAAACGAAATTTAAAACAGATTTATTTAGTTTCAACATTCAAAAAAATCAACCTAGCGTCGAGATTATTGACGAAACGTTAGTGCCAGAAATATTCAAAAAAGTCACTATCGATTTTGATAAAACCGCAATCAAGAAAGCAGAAGAAGATGTTCCTGGTGTCGAAATCAAGCAATCGGAAAGTTTGAGGATACGATGACTTGGGCAGATGATATGGGTTTTTATGAACCCCCAGAGGAAGTTATCGAAGAAAGGAATTCAATAATGAAAATCCAAAAAGCTAGTGAAATGAAAAAAAGTGATCGGTTTAAGGCAATGATATACGCAGAACCAGGAGCAGGGAAAACGACAACGCTTAAATATTTAGAAGGTAAAACTCTTGTTTTAGATATTGATGGTACCTCCAGAGTGTTAGCTGGTATTGAGAATATTGATGTTGTGGAAATTGATCCAACAAACGTAGCAAAAGAAATGATTGAGTTTTACGGATACGCGAAAGCTCATAGTGATGAATATGACAATATTGTTTTGGATAATTTAAGCCACTATCAAAAGCTTTGGTTTATGGAAAAAGGCAAACACACAAAATCTGGACAACCAGAACTTCAGCATTATGGGGTGTTTGATACACACTTGATTGAACTGATATCCACATTCAATGCATTAAATACGAATGTAGTTTATACGGCTTGGGAAACGACCAGACAAATCCAATTAGAAAGCGGGCAACTATACAATCAATTCTTGCCAGACATCAGAGAGAAAGTAGTCAATCATATTATGGGAATCATTCCATTGGTGGCTAGGCTGGTTCGAAATCCTGAAACCAAGCAACGTGGATTCATTCTTCAAAAATCAAATGGAACATTCGCAAAAAATCAATTGGACCAAAGAGAAGGTTGCCTTCAAGAAAATATCTTCAAAATCGGAAGTGATGATGATTGACCTTTGAATTATACGACTATCAGGAAGATTTGATAAAGAGGGCTAGAGAGTCTTTTATCAATGGCTATCGCGCTCCTTGTATCGTTTCTCCATGCGGTTCAGGCAAAAGTGTAGTGATTGCAGAAATCGCTCGTAAGACAACATTAAAGGGCAATCAGGTATTGTTCTTAGTCCACAGAAAGGAATTAATTGACCAAATAAAAAGCACCTTTGAAACACATGGTGTGGATATGAGATTTGTAGTTTTCGGAATGGTCCAAACGATCGTTAGAAAGTTAGGAAAAATAAGAAAACCTAAATTAATCATAACCGATGAAAACCATCACAGTTTAGCTAGTAGCTATAAAAAAATTTACGAATACTATTCAGATGTCCAACGAATAGGCTTTACCGCAACACCAGTCAGATTAAACGGTAGCGGTTTGGGAGATGTCAACGATTTGTTGATAGAGGGAGTATCAGTTAAATGGTTGATTGAAAATAAACGACTAACTCCATTTAAATACTATGCACCAGCGCTGATCGATACTTCAGTTTTAAAAATGAATTCTATGTCTGAATTCTCAAAAGGCAGTATAGATAAAGCATTGGAACAAAAAGCTATATACGGTGATGTTATCAAGCATTATAAAAAACTAGCTGAAGGTGAGCAGGCGATCGTATATTGCCACAGTATAGAGTCTAGCGAAAAGACTAGAGATTTATTTATCGAATCAGGATACCAAGCAGCACATATTGACGGAAAAACGAATAAACAGGAACGTGATTCAATTATTGAAAAGTTTCGTAATCACGATATTAAAATTCTGACAAATGTTGATTTGATCGGTGAGGGATTCGATGTTCCAGATTGCTCAACAGTCATAATGCTAAGGCCCACTAAATCGCTCTCGCTGTTCATCCAGCAAGCCATGAGAGGGATGCGTTACAAACCAAATAAAATATCTACAATCATTGATCACGTAGGTAATGTGAATGAACACGGATTACCAGATATGCCTAGGCAATGGAGCCTATCAAGTAAAAAAAGCAGAAAGAAAGAGGATGTCATACCTATTAAGGAATGTCCTAACTGTTTTGGAACTTATGCAAGTGAAGTTGGAAATATTTGTCCTTATTGTGGGCATGAGATACCGAAAGAAGAGCGTTCTGCAAACCTTGAAACAATTGAAGGTGCAGAACTACAAGAAATAAAAATTGATCTAGATACAGGAAAGTATGCAGCAATGGAACCAGAAGAAGCTGAGAGTGTCAGCGATTTATACAAAATGGCTGATGCTAGAGGTTATAAAAAAGGCTGGGCATTCTTTCAAGCCAAAAGACTAAACCTACTATAAAAAAAACAGAAAGAGGTAATTAACTATGACAGGATTTAACTTAGATTTCAACGACAAATTTGAAGGCGGCGGAATTACAGACGGAGTTTATGAAGTGATCGTAAATATCGCGACTGAAGATGCAACAAAAAGCGGAACAGAATACGCACAATTAGATTTGATCATCCGTAACGATGTGCAACAAAAGCACCAAAATCAACATATCTTTCATAAAATTTGGAAGAAAAAAGACACAGGCAAATACAATTTCCAAATGTTTAACACTTTAGGTTGGGCTTTTCGCTTAGACGAAGGGAAGTCATATGGAAGTATTGACGACTTATTACAAGATTTCTTTATGAAAACCGCTAAGGTGACCGTTAAAAACGAGCAATCAGAATTTAACGGAAAAACTTATGACAACTTGAATGTAAAACGGTGGGAACAGTCGGCTTTCCCAAATATTCAACATCAATTCAAAGATAGCAGTAAACCAAATGATTTCTCAGGCAGCAGCATCGAGATCAATGATGATTTGCCATTCTAATTAAAGGGAGTTGAAAGTGTGTGGCATATGAACACATTCCAGAAGAACTAAAGCAGCAAAAACAGTGGTGTGTATATCGATTGGTATGGAACGAAGAGAGAAAAAAACACACCAAAATACCAGTCGATCCACACACTGGAAACAATGGTAAATCAAATGATGAGAGTACGTGGTCTGATTATCAGACCGCACTCTCTGCAATAGATAAGTACAACTGTAATGGATTAGGTTTTTATTTTAAGAAGCCATACTTCGGAATTGACATCGATAATATCGAAGGAGAAATTCAGCGTTATCTACAAGGTGATATTGAAACAAACATGATGTATGAATTTGTAACATCGATTAAATCTTATGCTGAATACTCTCAATCAGGTAACGGTATCCACATTATCTGTAAAGGAAAGCTGCCTGGTCACAGGCGTAGAAAAGGCAATGTTGAAATGTATGATTCGGGTAGATTTTTCGTTATGACAGGCAACACTGTCGATCGCAAATATAACCAAGTCATTGAACCATCAGAAACCACTCTAAAACTGCTATACAACAGATATATTGGAGACGATAAGATTATCCGATTTAATAATCAAAACGTCTCAGAATCGAAAATAGACCTCTCAGAAAGCGAGATAGTACAAAAAGCATACGAAAGCAAGCAAGGCGCCAAATTCAAAGTATTCATGGAGGGTGGTTGGGAAGCTTTTTATGATTCTCAATCCGAAGCTGATATTGCTTTCGCTAATATGTTGGCGTTTTGGACCGGTAGAGATTATGAGAAGATGGACAGCATTTTCAGAGATTCGTCTTTATTTAGACAAAAGTATGACGAACGCAGACCACCAAATTCAACATACGGTGGAAACTTATTAAACAAAGCAATCCATGAATGTGAAAATACCTATACACCTAGCCAGTCGCATGGTTTCAGAATTTTCATTAAAGAGTTTGAAGAAAAGAAAGAAGACAAATTCTACTCCTATGATGACACCGGGAATGCAGAAAGATTTATGGATGTGTATGGAACCTTAGTCAGATACTCATACATTAATAAAGAGTTTTATTTCTACGATGGTAAGAGTTGGAAGATTGATGATACAGGTGAAATCTCAAAAATGATCGATACCACAGTTGACATGATGAAAAATGAGAAAGTTTATATCCCTGCCGACTGTGAAGATCCAGAAAAAATTGAAGAAGCCTTTAGGAAACATATCAAGCGTTCCCGTGGGAATTCTGCAAAGAAAGCTATGAGAGAACAAATCATGCACCGTGTATCGGTTTTACCAGATGAATTTGATAGCGACACAACACTTCTAAACACACAAAATGGATATTTAGATTTGATTAGCGGAGTATTGCACGAACACAACATAGACAAAAAGTTTACACGAATAGCAAATATTGAATATACAGATAAAATCGATGCGCCGCAATGGACTGAATTTTTAAATCAAATATTTGATAACGACCAAGAGTTGATTAGATATGTTCAAAAGGCAGTTGGCTACTCACTCACTGGGTCCACAAGAGAGCAGAGTATGTTCGTGCTGTTCGGCGCTGGTAGCAATGGTAAATCTGTGTTTCTAGATACTATCTCATATATCATGGGCAGCTATGCGACAAACATGCAAGCAGACACGATTATGGTTAGAAAAGCAAATGGTGGAGCTAATACAGATATAGCGCGTTTGAAAGGCGCTAGGTTGGTGACATCATCTGAGCCTAATGAAGGCGTGCGTATGGATGAAGGTTTGGTCAAACAGTTGACTGGTGGGGATAAAGTAACTGCTCGCTTTCTATACGGAAAAGAATTTGAATTTACACCAGAATTCAAGCTTTGGTTAGCAACTAACCACAAACCGATCATTCGAGGTACGGATGACGGAATATGGCGAAGAATGAATTTAATCCCTTTTACCATACAGATTCCTGATCACAAAAAAGACAAGAACCTTAAATATAAACTTAAGCGTGAATCAGTCGGGATTTTGAATTGGATAGTAGAAGGTTGTCTGATGTGGCAGAGAGAGGGTTTGAAACGACCAAAAATCGTTGAGGATGCTTCAAAAGAATATCGAGAAGAAATGGACGTAACTGCAGCATTTATCAATGATTGTTGTGAGAGAGGGATAAATAAGCGAGTAAAAGCTAAAGATTTTTATCAGGCGTACAAAACTTGGGCAAATGAAAATGGTCAGTATGAAATGAATAGTACGAAATTTGGTAAAGAAATGAGTAAAAAATTTAACAAAAAGAAAACTAACCAAGGAATTATGTACGAAGGTATAGATTTAATTGAGGAAAGTCAGCCTTACGAAAATATAGGAATTCGAAATTTATTTAATTAGTCTATACCAATTGTCGAAAAAGTGCATAGTAGTGAAGGGTAAGTGAATAGTTTAGAAATCAACTATTCACTTCTTCAAACCCTTGCTATTACTATATTTATATTACTTTTTTTATATAAAGTGAATAGTAGTGAATAGTTAATATAAAAGAGTAAATAAAAAAGTAATAAAGGAAAAATATATAAAAGAATAGGAATTTGGGTCAAACTATGCACTACTGTTCACCTTATTGTGCTGTATCCATTGGGGGAGTAAGCACGAAGGCAGGTGAATAGTTTAGGTTGACTATTCACTCTATTAGGAGGTCCAAACATGCAATCTGAACAATCAATCCAAAACGAAATTTTAATCGAATTGTCAAAAAAAGGCTATAAAGCTTTTCGCACGAATGCCGGCAAAGTTAGAACAGATTCTGGTGGCGTGATTAAGCTGTTGCCAAAAGGGCATTTCGATATTTATGGCTACAATCCGAGCGATCAAACTGTTTTTTATATCGAAGTAAAGAACGCAAAAGGTAAAGCAAGACCCGAACAAATTACCTTTCATAAAGTATTGCAAAAAGACGGTATTGTTCATGGCATTGCTAGAAGCGCGATGGATGCATTGATGATCGTGGAAGAAAAAATAGTAGGGTGGGGTTTTTAATGACACCAACACAAGAAAGCATACGAAAACTATCAGATAAAGAGTTAATAGCACAACTAAAAATCGTTCGGAGCGTGCAAAGGCGATTTGAATTTCGTGAAAAATGGATTTGTGAGGAAATGGAACGGAGAAGTAAAAGCTATGATTAGTAAACGACCACGTCATTTGATTGCGAAAGTACACCATAACGGCATAATTTATGGCATTAAGTTGCATGGCATAAATCGCAAAAGAGTCATAGCTTATTACACCTATGTAGACGCAACAGGAGGATATTCTCCTAACTTAGATACAAATGTAATCTATGATGAAACTTTTGATCATTCTGAGCAAGCGAGGGCCAAAGGAAATGATTTTTACCTTAATCCGCAAAAGTTGGAAAAAATATTTATTGATAGGTACGGCGTTGAGCATATAGAAGAAACTGTGAAAAAAGTAGCTGAATATTGGGAACGGAGGAGTAAAGCATGAAACTAGCAGACACAGTAACAGGCGTGCAAGACGGTAAGTATAGCCCACCGCCACGTGTAGTCAGAAAGCAACGTAGAGTAAAAGCAGGCATCGAGTATTGGTGCGTGACCGAACGTTTTAAAACACCTTTCAAAGCAGTGTGTGTCAAAGTGCTTGAAAATTCAGCTATTGTGACGTTTGGCAGCGATCGGACAGTAGTTAAATTGCGAGATATGAAGAGGGTGGATGAATCATGAACATCATTGATATTTTCTGGAAAAACGTCGCTTGGCATTTAGGTAATAAAAATGCTGTGCTAACCAAAACACAAATGATTGCTTACCGAAAGAAAGCAGGGATTACATTGACGACAGTTCAAGAAATTGCTGAAAAGCTTGATATTGATGATTACGCCATTTTATTTGAGCAGGTGGACTAAGACGAATGAATGATGAATTTCTCCTGAAATATCAAACTGTAATTTTAAAAGAACAAACTAGAAATCTGAAAATGTA
Organism: Enterococcus sp. ARL09-542; assembly: GCF_005234805.1. NCBI lineage: Bacteria > Bacillati > Bacillota > Bacilli > Lactobacillales > Enterococcaceae > Enterococcus > Enterococcus sp. ARL09-542. Next base: position 107,140 of record NZ_QPQX01000009.1, on the reverse strand, counting down.
TATGAAAAGAAAACAAAAGTACGATAAAACGATTCAGGAATTGGCCTTGACTCCACAGCATACAACACAAAGGTATTGGCAGTCAGTGAGACAGGCTGAATTGTGCATAGAAGAATCAGAAAAAATAAAAAATGAAATGAACTGGCTAAATCAAAAAACAGGATGGAAGAAGAATCTTCATCAGGAACGATTCAGTTTTATAACAGATGAAGTGCTGAAATTTTTGGAATAGGAAGTTGTTTATCGGAAGATATTACCAACTAGGAGGAGAAGAAAATGAGTAAAGAAATGCACGAAAAGTGGATGTGTTCTGTTGACGAAGACCAATGGCAAGCCGCTGAATATTTTGACACTAAAGAAGAAGCTGTGAAATTTGGTATTGAGTCAATTCAAACCTTTAACAAGAATCCAGAAGACGGGTGTTTGGATGATGAAATGGGAAGTACACCAGAAGAAGTTGTAACTAGCTTTTATGTGGGACAAGCATTCTGTCCGGGAATACCTTTCAGTGTTGATGATTTACTAGAACGTATACAGGAAGCTGCTTATGAAGACGGAGGAGAATTTGCCGAAGATTATTTAGATGATGTAACAGAAGAACACAGGGAAGAACTAGATGACTTAATTCAAAACTGGTTCATAAAGCACAAATATTTACCCAGCTGGTACAACATTTATGAAATTGATGAAATTAGTGTGAGTTGATTCCACTATCCACCAAAATAGCAGAAAGCGAGGAATGAATGTGAGTAAAGTTCTTAAATGGTTAGAAGAGGAATCAGATAGGCTGACTGAAGAATGTCACAGCAACTCTGATCCTTACAAAACTGTAAATAATAGTTTTCTTGAAGGATTCAATTATGCGTTAGCTAATGTACAAGGGCTTGAACAACCGCAACTCAACGAGAATCAGCAGCAAGTCCTTGGTTGGCTAAAAGACTATTACAAAGAAAACAGACCGTTTACTACAGCGTTCGGAGCAATCAGGAATGTAGCATCTAAACGTTGGGCATTTATCAAACAAAATTTGACAGAAGATCAGCAAGAGCATGTCCTAGAAGTATTTTCTAGATGGGCTTTGAAACAGGAGGAAGAGTGATGGTGCAAGTAGAAGTTCTAAAGTTCATAGGATTTGTAACGGAAATATCACCGAAGGCATTCATCAATCGAAGAAATGAACTAATCTTAGTCCCAACCAAGAATATTTATTTTAACTTAAACGGCGTAGAGTCAAAAAGAGACATAACAGTAAAAATATTTCATTGGCTATCAAGACCAGCGCACAAAGGGGTAGGAAGTTATTGGGAAAACCGTATCAGAGCAATCATCAATAACTACTTACAAACTAACTTTAACCGAGATGCTTTTGATTTAATCTATACAAAATTGGGTAATGCAATAAATCCAGAATTAACAGAAAAATTCATTGACTCGGATTATAATTTCAAGGTACTGGAGGAAAAGTGATGAGTAAAATACCAAAATTTAGAGCGTGGCAAAAATATCATAAAAGAATGGTTGAAGTGACAAGCATTTCTTTTGACGATAACGGAGAAATCAACGGAGTGGGAACTTTTGCAGAAAACCAAGCGCCACAATACATTAATTATAGCGACGAATTGTTGGGCAGATTCTTTTTAAAAGACGAGCGTGGAATGGTTTTAGAACTAATGCAGTCCACTGGCTTGAAAGATAAGAACGGCGTGGAGATTTTCGAGGGGGATATCGTTTCAGTAAGAAATCATCCATTTCAGAAAACAGAAAAATCGGGCGCTGGCATCGAAATTGATGGTGATTATGCGATTTCTTGGAATGAAGGTGACCTAACTTGGTGTGCTGGTAATCTTTTGTTAGCAAGATTAAAACCTTATGTAACTGTCGCCGGCAACATCTATGAGAACCCAGAACTATTGGAACAAGCCAATGAATCGTAGTCAAACAATTATCATAACGGTCCTTGTAGTTATAACGCTGAGTTTACTATCCTATACGATTGTGGACCAACAGAAGCAAATTGAGCAGCTAGAACAGCAGCTGCAGCATGAGCAGACGAAGTACAAGATTATTATCAACGATCCGTTAGTTAGAGATGCGATGGAAGCGGGAGGATGAATGATGGCATCAGATGAAACGAGTCAAAGGCTGCTTACTTGGTCCCGAGGATCAATTGAAGAAATAGTAAACAGTATATCGAATGCTTTTAGGCTATTCGGTGCATCAATGGATGAAGCTGTTTTAAATATTGAAATCAAACAATCAAGAGATCCAAGGGTCAAGAAATTTCATCAAATTTATCGTAGGACAAAGAAATCTAGAATCAAGAAAAAGCAGCTGAAGAAAATCAAAGCTATCTTGTAAACGGAGGATAAATGATGGACTTTGCAGTAGCGATTTTTTTCGCAGTCGTAGCGACAGTGGTCGCAGGCGTAATTTTTGGTAAGGAAGACAATAAGGAGGGCAAGTGATTGAGTAAGAATGATTCATTAATCAATGAGCTAGATAGAAAGTTTGCTAACTACCATGCATATAACAAAGAGATAGCTATTCGAAAAGAGGAGCTGAAGCTTCGAGAAGTCGATGAAAATATTGGTGGCGGTCGAAGTAATATCATTAGCAATCCGATTGAATCACAGGTAATAAAAGAAATGTCGGACCCGTACATTATGAATCGCGAGTTGTGGAAAAAGGCAGTTAAAGAAACTCTGAGCGATCAAAGTGCAGAGATAAGACAGTTGATTGAAACCAAGTACTGGGGCGAAGACAGTTGGATGGATTGGGTAAGCTTCGGCAAAAAGCATGGATATGCGAGAACGCCAATCTATCGTATTAGACAAAAAGTTTTACTCGACTTTGGCAGAAAGATCGGTGAAATCAATTAATTTGGGAAAGAAACGTGTAGTTTTCCCTGTGTCAAGAGGGGTAAAATAGTATTATCAGATATCGCCCACAAGCAAATGACAGATCATTCTCCTTTCATTAATGCTTAGTTGGTGCTTGTGGGCGATAGTCACTGTGGCGGAAAGGGTAAACGCTAAGTCCTAGTTGGGAAGGCAAGTGCACTTGCTAAGGAGTGAAACTCAACATGCAAGGTTCGATTCCTTGCCAGTGACATTAAATGCCTATGATGGTTACGACTACCGAAAAAAGATCGTTAAGAAGCTATAAGGTGCTACGTACGGCAATGTAGTAAGTGTGCTATCTGTACACCACCAAGCTTCGGTCACTGTGGCGGAAGTAGAAGACGCTTGGTTGTATCAATATTGTTAGGGGCGACCAACAAAGGAACTAGCCAATCTTTTGTGGTATTGATACGTGAGTGGGGCAGTACCACTCCAGTGACATAGACATTAAGTTGGACTTGCTAGGAACACGGCAGGTTGCCTTACGCAGGCTTTGTTAGCGGTCTGTGATGAAGGAAGGGATTCACAGTTAAATGAGTAAGCCAAGGTCAGGGGCGATATTCTGATCCGTTGTTCGGTTTCTCGCTGCCTTAATGCGAATAGACAAAGAAGCAACCGAGGACGTAGTAGGGATGGCGGATAGGTAGCGAATAGCTGGAAATCCTATGTGTAGGTTGCTTTAAATTTAAGTCAATACTCTCATTCCCTTGCGGCAGACGTGTATCTGATATGAGAGTTTTATAAGTCACTCATTGCGAGTGGCTTTTTATTTTGCAGAAAAGCGAGGTGGCAGACATTACTAAATGGACGGAACAACAGGTCAAACGATTGTCGGAATTGGCAAATGAAGGACTAACAAATATAGAGATAGCGCCTATGCTGTCAGAGGAGTTCGGCAAAGAGTTCTCATGGCCAAGCGTTAGAAGTAAACGTACCAGGTTGGGTTTGCCACCGAGCGAAAAGAATATGCGTGTTAAGCAACCGAGTGACCATTCAATCAAAGTAAATGAGCATCATAATCCTGATGGAACAATCTCTCAAGCCGAGTTTGAAGTAAAGATGGCATTCTATCAGAAACAAAGTAAGACGCCAAAAGATATTCTTCTTTATAAGGGATATGATCCAGATGAGTGGGAGATATCTCAAGTAACCACCAATGAGTGGACAACCAATACAGCGGATATCCAGAAATGGAATCAGCAGTTGAAGTTTGTGGTGAAGCCGAAACATAAGGCGTTCGATGTATCAGCATTCACCGAATCAATCGAGCCAGTAAAGCTAACCGCAATCAAGACTGGTGACAGAAACTTATTCATTGGTTTGGCTGATTGGCATTTCGGAATCACTAAGCTAGAGGACTTACAAGACAAGCTAGCGAGAATGATTGAAGTTATCTCAAAAGGCTATAAGCAGATTGTTATTGGTCAGCTAGGAGATTTATTCCATAGCAGCCAAATTAAAAAGTCGGTCACGATGGCTGGCACACAATTAGATGATGTGGACATGGAAACAGCTATCAAAGATGCGCGAGCGTTTTTTGATGTGTTGATTACTGAGTGTGTGAGACATTCGAAGCAAGTGACTGTGGAACACGCTGAAGGGAATCACAGCGGATCGATCGAGTATATGTTTCTCCTATACCTAGAAGCCAAGTATCCAGACATCAAAGTGAATTACCATAATAAGTACCGTCAAGCGTTCATGTTGGATAACGTGGCGATTATGATTACTCATGGGCAGTATGGCAAGCGGAAGGATTTGCCGATGTTGTTTGCTACTGAGTTCAGCGATATATGGAGTAAGGCAACAACAAGGGAGATAATCACTGGTCATTTCCACACGCAACAGACGAACGACTATCAAGGTGTGATCCATCGTCAGCTAGGAACCATTAAGCCGAATGACAGCTACGAGATCGAGAATGGTTGGACGATGGGCAAGAAGGTGCTGCAGTTGTTTGAATATGATAGTGAAAGGTTGAGGGTGACTTATGACATCTAAAGGACAAAAAGTATATGCAGTCATTAAAAAGGGATTCAAGGTTAGCATGGTATGCAACAATCCGTTTCCTCAACCGGAAATCGAACCATTTGGAGATATGGTGGACATCTATTCGATAATGGCAAATAAAGAAGATGCTGTACGAACGGCTGAGCAATTAATGGAACAAAATTATTTTTATCAATACGAAGTTCGTGAATATGAGTTGGGGTGACTGATATGCATTACTATTACATCCAACTATCAGTAGGAATACTAAGGCATAAGAACATCCGACAAGCGGAGTTGAAACCAAAGCACACATTGCTTGAATGCTATGGGCTGTTTGATGAGGAGTATATCGATCGGCATAGGTTGATATACATTGGACATGGCTGGAAGAGTGATCCGCATATTGCAGAGAGATTAAGGAGGTATGGAATGTGAACGAAGAGTATGAAGAGTTACTTAATATGGGTATGGGGATTCTCAAAAGTGCAGATGCAAGTAAATTAGAATCAGTGAATGTAAATGCAACGAAGCGCTCGGATGGATCTAAGATAATTGCTATCGAGTTGGTTTATCCTGAAGAAGTCGACAGCAAGGACTATCATATTCACACAGGGAAGATTACAGGAAAAACTATTACCAGACCGCTATCTGATATCATGAAAGATTCACAGGATCAACGGGGAAGGATCTTAGGATACTAGAATGGTACCTAGACATATATCACAACCATTCTATAAGTCTAAGGCATGGCGGAACTGTAGAGCAGGCTATATCAAATCAGTTGGTGGATTGTGTGAGAGATGTATAAAGAAGAACAAGATCGTCAAAGGATATATAGTCCATCATAAGCAACACCTAACAGAGGAGACTATACATGATCCAGATGTATCACTGGCATGGAGTAACTTAGAATACTTATGCCTTGATTGTCATAATAAAGAACATTTCGAAAAAGAAAAAATAATTAATGACGATGTAATGTTCGATGGCAACGGCAACCTTATCCCCCGTTCGAATCGAAAAAAATAAATCGGTTAGGAATCGGGGATGGAACTCCGAAAAACACACAGGGTAATTTCATATAACCCCCACCCCAAAAGAAAGGAGGATTTAGATGGACGATAAGAAGAGGAAGCGCCTAGTAACGAACGAGATAAAGCGACTAACGGATATCTTTAAGGAAGTTGATAGCAAGAAGCAACGAACGATCAAAGGATTGATTGAAGAATCGGCGTTTATGAAAACAACGTTGCTCGAATTAAAAGAAATTATTCAAAATGAAGGCGTAATTAACGAAATGCCGCAAGGTGAGTACTCGATTATGCGTGAACACCCTGCTTTAAAGTCATACAACACAACTATCCAACGATATACGACAGTTACTGAGAAACTTCTTGGCTTGTTGCCTAAGGATGCTCCTAGAAATGACGATGGTTTATCTGAATTCAGCGCCTTTCTAAGTGAGAGGGCGGATTGATGTGGATTATCAAGAAACGAACATTTTCAAATACTGGAAAAGCTTCAGGCAAAACGGCGGAAGCACAGTAGTCTCTTTAAAGATATTCAAACTATATAAAAAGCTAGTCGCTGATCTGAAAAATACAGATAGCGACTATTATTTTGATCCAAAACGTGCGAAACACCCGATTGACTTCATAGAAAAGTTTTGCCACCCGTCAAAAGGGAAACAAGCGAACAAGCCTTTGAAGTTAATGCTTTGGCAAAAGGCAATGGTTGAAGCGATATTTGGATTTGTGGGTATCGAAGGCAATAGAAAGTATCAGCGAGTATTTCTGCTCATAGGTCGTAAGAATGGTAAGTCGGCAATCGCTTCAGCAATCGGACTTTACATGATGATTGCTGATCAAGAAAACGGATCTCAAATATTAGCAACGGCTGCTAAGAAAGATCAAGCGAAAATCATTTGGCAAGAAGCGAAGTTGATGGTTAAAAAATCACCAACGCTTAGAAAAATGATTAAAGCTAGAGTGGCCGACATGGTAGCCGAATTTAACGATGCTGAATTTAAACCCTTGGCTAGTGATTCGGATAGTTTGGACGGTTTAAACGCTCATTGCTCGTTGATGGATGAAATTCATTCGTGGAAAGGACGTGGCGGACGTCCGCTGTATGACGTAATCGTTGATAGTATGTCCGCTCGTGAACAACCATTGATTTTGATTACTACAACTTCAGGCACAACTCGTGAAGATATCTTCGATGAACTTCGGGAGGAGATGGGAGATATCATTGATGGCTGGGATAATGCTGAAGGCTATCAAGATGATCGCACAATTCCATTCATGTACGAATTAGATGATCCCGAGGAATGGCGAGACGAAGAAATGTGGGTCAAAGCTAATCCAGGAATCGGCGTTATCAAGAAATTGCAATCATTAAAAGAAAAAGTTGACCTTGCGAAACAGAATCCTCGAATGGTACGCAACATGCTATGTAAAGAATTCAATATTAACGAATCCGACACAGACGCATGGTTAAGCTTCAACGATTTCAACAATGAATCAACCTTCAATGTGCTTGAACTCAAGCCAAGGTATTTTATTGGCGGTATCGACTTGTCAGCAACCACTGACTTAACTTGTGCGACTGCCATATTTGGCATCAAGGACGAGCCTAACAAGCTTTATGTCATGCAACAGTACTTTATGCCAAGTGATTTGTTCGAAGAGCGTATGAAGGACGATAAGGTGCCATATGACAAGTGGAAAGACCAAGGGATTATCACTCTCTCTGGTGACAGTAAAGTAGACTACAAGGATGTAACTAAGTGGTTCGTAAAATTGCAGATGGAATACGATATTTATCCATTCAAAATTGGTTACGATGCTTGGAGTTCGGCGTATCTGATCGATGAATTGAAGAATGCGTTTGGACCTTCTGTTCCTGAAGCTGTTTATCAAGGATTCAAATCATTATCTGCTCCTATGAAAGCATTAGGTGCTGATTTAATGAGTGACAATATCAATTACAACAATAACGGGTTATTAAAATGGTGTATATCGAATACGCGTGTAAAAACGGACGAGAACGCCAATATAAAACCTGTTAAGGGCAACAATCCGAGGAAACGTATTGATGGTTTGGCAAGTCTTTTGGACGCTTATGCAACCTATGAGCGCTATATGGAAGAATACCTTGGATTGATTTAGAAAGGGTGATAAGAATGGGGATTATAAACGAAACATTTCCAGACAGAACTCCTCCTGTGATGAAAAATCCACAAAAGAGAAAGCTTCAAAAGATAACCGTTTCAGGACCTGTAGTAACTATCGTTGAAGACTCTCTAACAAAAATTATTTTTAGTTGTTCAGAACGTGAAGATTATTATAAGTGGTTTTCTGAAGAGAATATCAGGGTCTCAGCCAGAGGAGAAGATTTACTTTTGTTCCTCTTTTATTCCACAGATATCCAATTAACCAGAATTAAAGATAATATAACAAAGTTTTACGATCTAACAGTTGAATGATCTTCCATAAAATTTAGAAAGGGGTGAGAAATTGAAATTATTTAATCGGAAAGTAAACGAAACTCCGAAAACTGTAACGAAGTTTCAAATGATTGACGAACCTAGTTCTGGATTTGTTGGATTTAGCGGGAATGTTTATGAAGCCGACATTGTACGAAGCGCTGTACGACCGCTTGCAAATGCAGTTGGTAAGACAGTGCCTAAACATAGGTTTGGTGACAAGATTAATCCTAACATTGCTGTATCGATGGTGCTTCAGGAACCGAATGCCATAATGAGCATGCAAATGCTGCTCGAAAAAACGATTTGGCAGTATCGGGTAAATGGGAATGCCTTTATTTATGTGGAAAAAGATGATAACGGAAAGCCCGTTGCGCTTTATCCAATCGTTTCTCACTCTCTGGAGTTATTAATTAGCCCTAGTGGCGAGTATTTCATTAAGTTCGTTCTGCGTGATGGCAAATCCTATACCTTTAGATATCGGGACCTCATTCACATTAGAAACGACTTTACTTCAAACGAAATATTAGGCGATAGCCTAGCACCGTCTCTTTTGCCATTGCTTGAAGTCGTTCAAACAACCGACCAAGGGATCATAGCAGCGATTCGAAATTCAAACGTTGTTAAATGGCTGCTTAAATTCAATCAAACCTTGCGACCTGAAGATATCAAAGAAAATACGAAGCAGTTTGTTGAAGATTTCCTTAAAACATCTGAGGAGGGAATGGGAGCCGCTGGTGTCGATTCTAAGGCTGATGCAGTTCAGGTGCAACCTTATTCCTATGTTCCTGAAAAAGAACAGTCAGCCGCAACGAGACAGCGTATTTTAGACCTGTTCAACTCCAATGATTCAATCGTCCAATCGGATTTCACTGAAAACCAGTGGATCGCCTATTATGAAACACAAATCGAGCCAGTGTTGATCCAACTATCAGATGGATTTACAAAGGCTTTTTTTAGTAGGCGAGAAAGAGCATTGGGTAATTCAATTATGTTTGAATCCAACAATCTTCAATTTGCAAGCATGCAAACGAAGTTACAAATGGTTGGCTGGCTAGATCGTGGTGTGATGACTGTGAATGAATACAGAACAATTGCATTGGGATTAGAGCCTGTCGAAGGCGGAGATATGCGCTTACTTCGAAAAGACACTGACAGAATTGGGCAAAACAATATAAGAGAGGGGGATGCAAATGAAGAAGATTCAGCTTAAAGGCGATGTCGTTCCCGATACTGTAGGCAAACTGTTTGATTGGTTTGACCTAGATTCAATTTATCCAGGGAGCGTCAAACGAGCATTAGAAGACGCTGGAAGTGAAGATGTAGAAATTACATTGACCACAAATGGCGGTTCTGTATTTGCTGGGCAAGAGATTTACGACATTATTAAAAATCACGAAGGCAAAACGACTGTTAAGTTGAGTGGTTTGGTGGCCAGTATCGGTACATTGATTACATGCGCATTTGATGAAGTGCTTGTAAGTCCAGTATCTACATTCATGATCCACAATCCAACACTAGCTGATGTTAGTGGTGAGAAAAAGGATATGGAAAAAGCGGCTCAACTATTAACGACCGTTGAAAATTCTTTGCTAGATGCTTATGTAGCAAAAACAGGACTAGACAAAGAAGGATTGGCAGATTTAATGGCCAAAGAAACATTCATGACCGCACAAGAAGTAATTGATTATGGATTTGCTGATGGAATGGTTAAAGATTCGGAAAGCGAGTTACTTTTAGTAGCTGGTTTTGAGAGTTTAGCCAATTCGTCATTTATCAAAAAACTACAAAATATGAAGGACAAAGAAGAACGTGATTTGGCAGAAGCTAAGTTACGTTTTTTGCGTTTCAAGGAGGATAAAAAATGAATTTCGAAGAAATCCAAAAATTATTAGAAGAAGGCAAGACAGCAGAAGCAAACGCAGCATTGGATCAACTGATGAAAGACAATCCAGAAGCTAAAGCAATCTTTGAAGAACCAAAAACAGCGAAAGTCGAAGACAAGGCGCTGGAAAATAAAAAACCAGAAGAGGTGGCAAATTTGACAAAAGTTGAAGAAGTAAAAGATGTAGCAACACCAAAATATGAAGAAGTATTTGCAAAAATTATGTTAGATCGTGATTTAAGCGCAGGTGACAAACAAGTCTTTGAGAAAGTAAATAACGCTGCATACACTCACGAAGTAAAAACACAAGGTATTTTAATTCCAGAAACAACTGTAGCTGGCATTATGGAAATGGTAAGTAACCAATATCCATTCTATGGATCTATTCGCAAGTTGAACGTGACGGGTATCTTGAAATTTAAGAAACATACTGGAATTACACAAGGTGATGCTTCATTCGTTGCTGAAGGAACACCAGCGGAAGATGAAAAGAATACATTTGGAGAAGTTCAATTGAATGGATTCGAACTTGTTAAATTAGTTCGTGTATCATTCAAACTTGATGCTATGAGCATTCAAGATTTCCTTCCATTTATCCAAAAAGAAATTGCAGATCGTATCGGTGTAGCTTTGGGTACTAAAGTATTTACTGGTACAGGTACTGGCGAACCTAAAGGGTTGTTAACAGAATTGAAAGCAGAAGCTTCCACTCCTCAAGTTGTGGAATATGATGCTGCAACTGTTCCGACATATGCAAACCTTACCCAATTAATGACAAAAGTTCACCCAACATACGTTTCTGGCGCTAAAATTTACGCAAACAACAATACGATCTGGTTGAAACTAGCGAATATTGTTGATGGCGAAAATCGTCCAGTGTTTATTCCTGACGCAACGTCTGGCGGTGTTGGTCGATTGTTTGGTTATACTGTTGTAATGGACGGCGGATTGGCTGATGGAGAAATCTTGTTTGCGAATGGTGAAGCTGGAATGGTCCAAAATACAAACGAGCCATTGTCTATCCAATCTCAAAAAGATTTGACTAGCCGCGAAACAATTTACCTTGGCTACATGATCACTGACTGGGCTGTACTTGATACAAAAGCCTTTGGTTTGTTAGAACCTAAAGCGGGGGAGTAATTACCCCTACTTCGTTAGGGGTAGCCGACTTAGAAAAGCCGACTAGTGACAATACTGTTGTAGAAATCAAAGCCTATTTAGATACGGTTGGTATTTCTTACAAATCCAATGCTACTAAATCAGAATTATTGGAATTGGTAGGTGAATAGATTGGAAAGTAATTTGTTAGATAACCTAAAAAAACATATCCGATTAGAGGAGGGCATGGATGATTCTATGCTCTCTTTTTATGCTGAAGCAGCGAAACGATACGTAAAAAAGAAAATCGGCTATGAGCAAGAGTATTTAGAAATCATGGTGACAACCGTCATGTTTGAACACCGACTTTCATCTGATGATCTCAAAGAAGCGTTGATGGCTTTAGAACCTATTTTCGCTTTGGAGGTGTTGACTGATGAGCCTACTTAATGATTTACAGTGGATCGCTGAGTTACAAAAGATTGAAGAACTCGTAGACGGCAACGACAGACCTGTTGAAGTTAGGACGAAAGTTCGTGATTTATACTATATTGAAATCGGAATAACGGCAGAAGAAAAATACCTATCGCAGCAAGCCAAGACGGACGTTGTAAGGCGCATTAAATGCCGTTGGGATAAATCTATCACAGAGAAGACAAACGGCGTTAAAATCGACGGTATTGCGTATAACATAGCCCGTATTTACACGCTACCAAAGAGTAGGGAAATGGAGTTGAGTTTGACATATGTTAATTAATTTGGATGACTTAAAAACCGCCCTCAAAGCAACCAATTTGCCAGTTACTCGTGATAAAGCAGCAAGAGGTACAAACTATCCTTATATCGTTTATTCGAATGTTAGCAAAAGTAAAAAAATGGCTTCTTCAAAAGTCCATAAACGAATGCCTTATTATCAAGTGTCATTACTTACGGCTGGTACAGAACAAGACTTGAGCATTCTGGAACATGCATTGGAAAACGCAGGTATTCTGTATACGGATTTTGTAGGTATCCAAGGCGATGAAAACGATGATACAATCACCAATTTTTATACTTATGTGAGGTGTGTTGAAGATGCCTAGTAATAAGAATGGATTTGCTGAAATGTCTGATATATTGGGCGAGTTGAGCAGGGTAGATCCTGTCAAAGTTTCTTTGGAGTCATTAGAAGAAGCCGCAAACTTTTATGTCGACAAAATGTTGCCACGTATACCTAAAAGCTTAATGAAAAGAAAACATATGCGAGATCAAATCAAGGTTGTGGTAGAGAAGGACAGAGTAAGAGTTGCTTTCGAAGATACAGCGTATTACTGGCGATTCGCAGAAAATGGGACCACTAATCAAAGAGCGCAGAACTTTGCTAGCGGTACCTACGAACAGAACAAAAATAAAATCGAAGAAATCATGACACAAAAGATCATGGATCTTTGGGGAGGTAATTAATTTGGGCAAAACAGATGTATTGTATTTTGAAGGCCTTGAGGATATCTTGATCGCTATGATGTCTCCTGAGGCACAAGATGGCGTAAATAAAGCACCAGAATATGGTGGAATTGTAAGACTACCTATTGCTACAAAACTGGCTGTAAAAGGTAACGGAACAACGTTAGAAAAATGGGCATCAAGCAAGATGTTCCGCCGTGTATCACGAGAAACAAAACACGAATTAGGATTGGACCATGTGGGAATTCCTATTGATGTCATGGATGAATTGAAAGGTTTGATTGCTGAAAGCGGCGTAACATTTTCTAAGAATATTGCAAGAGAATATCCATTCTTTGCTTTTGGATTTATCGGGAAAATTGAAGGCGGTGGCCGCAAAGCAGTATGGTATCCGAAAACTCAGTTATCTAATGTAATTGATGAAGAGTATGCAACCGAAGAAGATGAAACAAAGATCGACGATGTAACGGCAAACCTAGTAGCAACTGGATTGAATTACAACAATGTAATGTATTCAAGTTTTGATTCAAATAGAACTACCGGATCTCTTGCGCTATTTGAAAAATTCATTGCACAGCCAATCTATTCTGAACAACAATGGCAAACAATTGCTGCAGCTACTCCTCCAGTAGGTGGTGGCGAGTAATGGCTAGATTAGTTGACTACGGAATTAATATTGACGACTTAGGCAACTCTCGTGTGGTTAATATTAAAGGGCATGACTTTCCCGTTGTATTTACTATGGAAACGATGGAATATATTGCAGATGTATACGGTGAAGATTACTCAAAGTTCGAAAATGATATGAATCTTTTGATCAATAAAAGCGATGGGGAGATCAATTCTCGTAATTTGACGCCTGCTGATTTAAAAATCATGCGCTCGTTGATCTATGGAATGCTGCGCACTGGCGGTTTAGAAGAAGATCCTCAAACTATCTTCAAATTCTTAGGTATGAACGGCGATGTCTTACAGGCTTATGGGGCATGCATGGAAATTTTTAGTAATCAGAAGTTTCAGGTTGAAGACTTAAAAAAATCGAAGAAGCCACAAGATTATCAAACTCCTCAAAAGAAAAAAGGAAAAAACAAGAAGAAACACAAGAGATAGGAACTCCATGGAGCTTCTATCTCTATGTTGCCCTCACTCTACTTAATTGGAGTGAGGAATTTTTTTTAAAAGCAACACCTAACTTGTGGCTTAAATCTTATATCCAGTGGTTGAAAAGTAATACGGAGTTTGAACCGCCGGAAACGAGAACAATGGATCAAAGCCCTTGGTGGTAGGAAAGGAGTGCTAAGATGGCCGTAAGAGAGGTAGACACAGTCTTAAATTTCAAGACAAATGGAGAAGTCAATTACTCTAAAACGATCAAGGAAATCAATCGTGAAATGAACTTAGCAGCTACTGAGTACAAAAACCAAGTGTCTGCTATGGATAAAGACGCAACAGCAACTGAAAAACTGACTGCTGCGAAAAAGAAACTCGAAAATCAGTTATCGCTCGCTGAAAAGCGAACAGAACTTTTGCGAGAACAATATGAAAAATCAGTAGAAGAAACTGGTAAGTACTCAGCAGAATCTGAAAAACTTTATAAGAAGATGCTTGAATCCGAAACTGGTCAAAATAAATTAAAAGCCGCTTTGGATGAAACGAATGAAGCACTAAAAAAACAAGGCGATGTATCTATTGATACAGCCAAAAAGTTACAAAAAATCGAAGAAGCTGGCGAAAAGGTTTCGAATGTCGGTAAGAAGATGTCTGTTGGCGTTACAGCCCCGATCGTGGCAGCTGGAGCGGCAGGGCTAGCTGCATTCTCGGAAGTTGATGAAGCGTTAGATACGATCATAACTAAAACTGGAGCAACAGGCGATGTTGCTGACAGTTTGGCAACTTCGTTTGAAAACGTTGGATCAAATACTCACTTAGAACTACAAACAGTCGGAGAAGCAATCGGTGAAGTGAATACTCAATTTGGGTTCATGGATAAAAAACTTGAAGATTCAACCAATTATATCCTTCAATTTGCTGAAATTAATGGCACAGACGTTTCTCAATCCGCTATCTATGCAAGACAGGCTATCGAAGCCTATGATTTGTCCTATGATGATTTGAATAAAGTGTTGGATGTTACAACCAAAACGTCTCAAAATACTGGTCAAGCAGTCGATAGTCTGTTTGATTCGGCTATAAAAGGTGCCCCACAAATCAAACAGTTGGGCCTTAGTTTCGGCGAGGGCGTTACTTTGATGGGGCAATTCGAACAAGCTGGTGTCGATGGAAATGCAGCCTTGAGCAGTTTGTCAAAAGCTACGGTTGCCTATGCTAAAGATGGAAAATCTCTGTCTGAAGGCTTAGGGGAACTTCAAGATAAGATTAAGAATGCTAGTTCAGAAACAGATGCAATCAACGCAGCTGCAGAAGTTTTTGGTACCAAAGGTGGTCCAAGAATGGCAGATGCGATTCGAAGAGGAACGTTAAACCTAGAAGATTTGGCAAAAATCGCTGATGAAAGCCAAGGTTCAGTTGGGGAAACATTTGAAGCTACGCTAGATCCAATTGATAAATCTAACCAAGCGATGAACAATGCAAAAATAGCTTTAGCTGATGTAGGTGAATCCGTCCAAATCAGCTTATTGCCTTTCTTTGAAATGGCGATTGATGCTTTGAAGAGTTTTAAAGGTTGGTGGGATTCTCTGGACCAAGGTACTAAGAACTGGATTATAACCATAGCAGGTATCATTGCTGCAGTTGGTCCTGTATTGGTTGTTTTAGGAACGCTAATGAGTTCGGTTACCAAAATCGCAACTGGAATAAGGGTTTTACAAGGAGTGTGGTCTGGAATGACGGCATTACTAGCAGCAAATCCTTTTGTTCTTGTGATAGCTGGTATTGCATTGCTCATAGCAGGATTAGTGCTTGCCTACAATAAAGTAGAATGGTTTAGGAACGGTGTGAATGCATTCTTCCAAGGTGTTTCTGATATAGCGGTAGAAGTATTTAATTTTATGGGCGGATACATTAGCAATACTTTTGGAGGAATCATACAAAATTTCCAAAACTTTTTTGATGCAGGTAAGAGAATTTTCACCGGATTTATAGATTTTATAACTGGAATTTTCACTGGAGATTGGGAACGAGCGTGGAATGGTGTTGTAAATATTTTTGGCGGTATTTTTGATATGATTGCTGCTATGGCTAAAGCACCACTAAACACAATGATTGGATTGATCAATGCATTTCTTGGTGGACTAAACAACATTAAAATTCCAAAATGGGTTCCTGGTGTTGGCGGAAAAGGGTTTAGTATATCCACGATTCCTTATTTAGCAGAAGGCGGACATGTTTTGAATGGCCAAGCGATCGTTGGTGAAGCTGGACCAGAATTGCTTACGAACAAAAACGGTAAGACAACTGTTACTCCGTTATCAGACGAAGAAAAACGCAAAGGCATTGGCGGCAAAGTACAGCCTACTAAAGTGGAACAACATATCCACATTGGGAATGTCGATGCGAATAACCCAAGCGAATTAAACAAAATGAACCGTAAATTTTACCGTGCAAGCAAACAGGCACTTGCCGGTGTGGGAGGTTAGTAGGAATGTTCATGGATGCTGATACACCGAATTTTATATTCAAAGGAATCAACGCAGTTATGGATATGGATTGTATTATCGAAACTGAACTTCCTGAGATCTCTCCAAACAAACGCTATGAAGAAATCACTGTGTTAGGACGAAGCGGATCTTTGTACGAAACATTTGATGATTACGAACCGTATAACCTAGAAGTTGAATCAATCACAGTTCCTTATGATCGGTTACGTGAAGTAAAACAATGGTTACGAGGTCGTGGGCAATTGATTACTCATAATGATTACAATACCTATCGAGACGTTATTTGCATGATGGATTCCCCTACTGAGTTTGAAAACGAGTGGGGGTATTTCTATACCTTTGATTTAACTTTTCGATGCCAGCCTTTTAAACGGAAAGTAAATGAGCAGTCATTGCCATTTGCTACTTCGCTGGTCTTTCACGACCCTGGAGACGAAACAGCAAAGCCTTACCTAGAATTGAAACCAACAGGAGGCAACGTCAAACTTACAATCAACAGTACTTCGTTGACGATTACAAACACCAGTACAGAAGTAATCAAAGTCGATTGCGAACACGGAAAAATTATTCAAGGTTCGAAAACACTTTTCAGCAAAGGAGAATGGCCGTTGGTTCGTCCGGGAGAAAACAAACTGACTACCACAGGTGTTTCTAGCGGCACAATTTTAAGAAGGAGCGTGTATTTGTGAGTTTAGTTTATGTTTATGAAGAAATGCCAGCGGACTTAGAAACGAACGGTCACGCTTTGATTGATTGGGCTGATTTACCTGAAATCAACCGTATTCTAAATGGTGACTATACTTTTTATGGCAACTATTCATTAGATGGTCAAAATGTAGAATATCTCAAAGAAGATAACTTCATTCGTGCAGAAGATGAAGATGGCAAGATGAAATACTTTGAGATAAAAAAAGTAACGAAAAATCTCAATTCTTTCTCTGTTACCGGACGAGCGATCGGTTATATGTTGAGTCGGAATTTCATTGAGAGTAGTTTCACTCAAAATGGTACTGGATCAATTATCATGAGTAGATTAAAGGCTGCCTTAGCATTTGAGCAGCCTTTTTCATTTGAGTCAGATATTCAAACAGTCCACCAATTCACTGTCAAACAAACTAATCCAGTTGATGCTGTGATTGGTTCAAACAATGGTAACGAGAATCTAGCGAGTATCACTGCTGGCGAATTGGATATGGACAACTATCGTTTTAGATTGCTGTCTCGAATCGGAAAAGACAATGGCTATCGGGTTGATTTAGGAGTGAACCTAGAATCGATCGAGGAAGAGATAGACGGCAACTATTATAATAGCTTGTATTTAATCGGCGGAGTGCCAGAAGGCGATTACGATGAAGATAAAGAGCCTATCACGTACAAATATCTCGAATTGACAGGAGTAACTGACAAAAACCGCCGCATTGGTAAATACGAAAATTCAGAACTCACCACTGTTGCAGATTTGAAAAAATGGGGCCAATCGAAATTTGATGTCGATCGAGTACATGAGCCTTCAATCACTCATACGGTTTCAATGGTCCAACTTGAAAACACTATGGAATATGAAGAACTATACGATGATATTGCAAGGCTGCATTTCGGCGATACTTGCTACTGTACAGTTGCAAAATTAGGAATTGAAGTAGCTGAGCGAATGATCGAGTACACTTGGTACCCAACGCTTGGCAAATACAAAAGCGTGACCTTGGGCAATGATATCGAATTCTACACCAATGCCACGGCAACTGAGACGACAAAGCTACGTCAAAAGGTTGAAAGGCGCACTGAATTGATGGTTGAAGCCGTTCGAAATGCTTCGAGCTGGATCACTGGGACAAAAGGCGGCATCATTCGTATGCGACCTGAAAAAGCGCCTAGCGAAATCCTAATTATGGATAAACCTTCTGTCGCTGATGCTCAAAAGGTTTGGCGATGGAATTTAGGTGGACTAGGATACTCTAACAACGGCGTGAACGGTCCGTACGGTTTGGCAATGACTCAAGACGGTGCAATCGTGGCTGACTTTATCACTGCAGGCATTCTGTCAGGTATCCTCGTTCAAGGGGTTGCGTTGAAAACTTTGGATGATGAAGATTTCCAAGTAGTTATGGAAGGCGGAAAATTAACCTTTGAAAAACAAGTTGTATCAACTGGACTAGACGATGTTCATGGAGAAGAACTGGGGAGAATTACAGCTACGTATGGTGGTGGTCGAGTAATCAACGGATTTGCAGTAGTGCAAGATCCTAGTTATATATTCTCAATCAACTCCGCAAGTAAAGATAACAAGAAATTATCTGCCCCGATTCTTCAAGTTCCTGAAGAAAGCACAGCGGATAATCGACTGTACAATTTCTATGGAAAAGGAACTTTTGGTGAAGGACAGATCACTTTCAAAGATAATGTTGTCTTTGAAGGTGATGTTGAATTTAAAAAAGGTGTAAAGATTGCGGGACGTTTAGATGCTGGCAGTATTTATTCTGGAGGGCAACAAGTCTATCCAGGTGGATCTGGCGGAGGGGTCGGTCCCAGCGGCTCTACTTATGAACCAATCAATATAGGGAGCAACATTACAGGAAACCCCAACATTGTTGCTTGGCTTGACAAATATACAAAGTTATATGGTATCTCCGATTATATCGGTTTAGCTTACGCATTAATTATGGTTGAAAACCCAAGCACAGACGGCACAGATGATATCATGCAATCTTCTGAATCGGCTGGTTATCCAGGACCAGGCTATTTAACTGGAGAATCTTCGGTTAAACAAGGGTGTAAACATCTGGCGGAACAGATTAAAAATGGTCAAACTCAAAACGTTGATATTTGGGGAGTCATGCAAGGATATAATTTTGGAAGTGCATATATTCCTTGGTTAGCAAATCGTGGAGGGAAGAATACTACTGATTTAGCAGAAGAATATTCAAGAGACGTAGTAGCACCTTCTTTAGGAAATACCACAGGGGCCACTTATCCATATGTTAATGCAGTTTCCCAAGCAGATGGACGAACCTATCTGTATGTTAACGGAGGAAACTTCCATTATGCAGCAATGATTCGTCAATATGTAAAAGTAACGGAGAGCGTGGGATATGTAGTACCTATTAGCAAACCAGTCACTGTGACAAGTGAGTTTGGCTATAGACAGCATCCTATAACAGGAGCTTACGAATTACACAACGGGATTGATTTAGTTAATGGAAATCCAACCACCCCTATTTATGCTTCGGCTGCAGGAGAAGTCGTGATTGCTGGAAGTTATCCTGAATGGTACGGAAGCTATGTTGTTATCAAGCACTCTGACGGACTATACACAGGATATGCACATCAAAGTCAATTGCGAGTTTCAGTTGGAGACACCGTAAAACAAGGACAACAAATCGGAAACATGGGAACAACAGGGCCAAGTACAGGTCCGCATTTGCACTTTCAGTTTTTTAAAAATGGACCTTGGCCATCTCAAAATGACTTTATCAATCCAAGAGAATATATAAATTTCTAAAAAATAAAGAGTTTTAAAGGAGCTGATAGTTTTGGCGGTTAAATACCCAATTACACTTAACGTAAGCGAACCAAACAATAATATAGGGTTACTAAAAATCAGACAAGCAGATGAAGAAACACAGACTCTCGTTGTACAAATATTAGAAGATGCCACACCTAAATCATATGAAGGTTTGCAAGTTTTCTTTTGTGCGAAAATCGGGCAAACTGATGGATTAGGTATTATTGAACAAAAACTATTGCCATCTGAAATGACAGACCCGAAAATCGGGAAACTAGAGTACACGATGCGAGCGCAAGATTGGCAAATATTAGGACGACAGCTGGCCTATTTTAGTTTCCGTAAAATGGTCGATGATCATACCTTCGTACAACAATTCACCACACGTGATTTCACTTATGAAGTCACTAAAAACGTGTTTAGTGATGGATCCAGACAGATTATAAGTGATGGGTCAACTTATATTTGGACGATTGAAGACTTGAAAAGATTGTATGAAGAATATATAGCTTCTGGTAAATCCGATTGGGAAGAGTTTGTCGAACAGAACAAAGAGGTACTTGAATCGGTTGATCCTGGTGGAACAATACTCAGTGAACTAATAAGATCAAGAAAGCCTGAAGGAGCAACACAGCCATATCCCGATTTACCGACACGGCTTGATGAACAAATTGGAAAGAATAATGAATTTCGTGGTTTTGAAAGCAGTGTATCTTTTATGCAGCGCGTTCAAAATGAAAATGCAGAAAGAAGTGTGAACGTTAAGTGGTTCGGTGCAAAAGGTGATAATATAACAGACGATACCGCCGCATTGCAGGAGGCATTTGATTACGGATTTGCTAATCGTCTAAAAGTATTCATTCCAGCTGGGGATTATGTAATTACTAAGCCATTGTTAGTCAAGGCGAATCAGAAAAAAGACATTAGTTGGGTATCTATTTCTGGTGCAGGTATGGGAATTACCAATATCCACAAGAAAGGGAAAACAACATATAGTTTTGCTGATGAAACAACTTCAGCAAATGCTTCAGAAAATATTGACGCTGTAATTATTTTGATGAATGAAAGTAATTACGATAAGATACCGATTCAAGATGTTGCATCTAGTTCAAATTATTGCTCAAATATAAAACTAGAAGATTTCTCTATTTTCGGGGACACTTCAGATAACACCGAACAGGGAATATTTGCACTGGGGATTTCAATGTCTGAATTCACAAGATTACTGTTCAAAAATTTAAATGTTGCCATGCAAACTATTCGTTACAATATGTATTGCACTTACAGTCGATTAGAGATTGAAAAAGCTAAAAACGGGTTTAGATTTCTCTCGCCATTTTGGGGAAATACAACAATGAATTTTTCTGATATACATTTAAACGGAGTAGATGAAATAGGATATGACATAAAAGGAAAAGCAATGCTTACGAACTGCTCATCCGATGGGGGCCTGTTGTTGCCATTGAAATTTACATCCACTAATCCAACAATTCCGACAACGGCTTTTATTAATTCATGCCACTTTGAATCACCTGTTGCATCTGGAGTGGTATCTTTGAGCAATAGCAAAGTAACGATGACACAATGCGAAATCGAAATTCCTATGCAGAGCAATGCCGTAACATTCAAAGCAAAAGACGGTAGTGTGTTGAATGTTGTAGACAGTCGTCTGGAACGTGGTAATCGAAGTGAGTTTCCAGAAAAAAGTGCGGGAAAGATGTATGAAACAGACGTATCTTCAAGGATTATGTATAACAATCTTTTTTACAAAGGGAATTTATATGCAAATGAGCAACCGTATTACGATCCAACGAAGAATATTATTTTTGATAGATTCGATAAAGCGAAAAAGGTATATGGATATATTGCCTATATCGAAAGTAGTATACTAGATTCGAATTATCCGACATACTCGATTGATAAGAGCGGATTAGTTACGTTAAATACCACTGGCGGTAAAGAAAACAATCAGATAGGTTCAGTAGGGTTTGTCATTGATGATAAGGTTGACATCAGTAAATTTTCGATGTTAGAACTAGATGCGGATATTATATTTAATGGCGGAAACGGGGATTCTAATGCCTATACCTGCCGTGTTAATCTTCTTACGAATAAACCATCAGAAGGTTTTGTAAGTAAAGGAACTGTTTATCCTAGTGCATATTCAAGTCAACCAATTTTCTATGGTGGAAAAAACAGAAAAATTTATTTGGATGTTAGTAATGTTTTCGGTTCATACTATTTAGAAATTAGGTGTGGGGGACAAGTAAATGTTAAGATTAATAGTTTTTCGTTACTCATATAAGGTTTTTACTTTAGGGAAGTAGGTGGCATATGTGGTTATTAATTAGTTATACATTTGGTTATATTAATAAGCGAAGCACCTCTTTTGTTTTCTCTCTAGGTTCAATTGCTTATGGATTCTATCATTTCTTCAACTCAAACATTCTTTCATATTCAAACGCATATGCGGCTATCAATAATATCTTCGGATTTATTGGTGGTCGTTATTTTGGTTTAATGTTTATCATTATCGGGGCTCTGAAAGTGTTTGGATTGATAATTGATAATGTATATCTCAAAC
This sequence comes from Enterococcus sp. ARL09-542, assembly GCF_005234805.1. Classification (NCBI taxonomy): domain Bacteria; kingdom Bacillati; phylum Bacillota; class Bacilli; order Lactobacillales; family Enterococcaceae; genus Enterococcus; species Enterococcus sp. ARL09-542. The sequence continues at coordinate 84,632 of NZ_QPQX01000009.1, read as the reverse complement.
TCCCTCTGTACTTCGTATTGCTGTTTCTGTGGCTTCTATTAGGCTCTTGTTTCTTGGTCACTTTCATAGATGGCAGCACTAATCCATCTTGGATTTATTGCTTCACAATAGCGCTAATGAGTACAAATATCCTGAAGGTAAATCAGCAGGAAATAATTATAAAGGATGAAGCAGATGGATAGATTTTGGACCAGCGGATTTCCGCAAATCATGACAATTATCGGCGTTTTTCTTTCGGCGGTATACGGTCCGAAATTAGTGGCTAAAGTGCAGGGGAAGAATAAGGTTGAAGAAGTGAAGACAGAAGGGGATAACAACGCAGAAGCTTTGTATATCCAAAACATGGGGAACATTATCGAAGGCTATCGGTTGCAAGTAAAAGAGTTTAAAGATGAACTAGCAGCGGTTAGATCAGAATTCCGAGAGTTTAAGGAAGAACACGAGAAGCAAGTGACAGCGTATAAGGAGCAAATCGGGTTTCTTGAGTTGCAAGTGGAACAGCGTGATGAGCGTATTCAGGAACTCGAAGGGGAAAATGAAACACTTAAAAACGAGAACACAATTTTGAAAGGTGGAGTTTAAATGGAAGCATTACAAGATGTATTGTTAAACTTGTTGATTGTCGTTGTTGGTTTGGCGACAACGTTCATTGGACAAAAAGGAACGGCATATTTGAAGAGGAAAGGTGTGCTGGCTCAATTGGAAAGCAAGAAGAACTATGTAGCGATCGTTGTATCAGCAGTTCAGCAAGTTTACGCAGAAGCAAATGGAGATGCTAAGTTGCAAGAAGCCAAGGCTCAGTTAGTAGACTTATTTAACAAGAACGGCATTAAGTTTACTGAAGAAGAGTTGAATCTGTTAATCGAATCAGCAGTAAAAGGGATGAAAGATGGTGTTGATCAAGGAGTGGCTGAATAGGCCGCTTTTTTTTATATACAAAATTGGAGGGATAAACATGAGGAACAAAGCAAAATTTATCGAAGACTTTGAAGCAGTGGCAAAACCAGAAATCATCGAGGCTGTGGATCCAGTGCAAGATGCAGCTCACACAATGAATCAATTAGGCGAATCAGAATATCATTTGACAGGCAATTTCACGAAAGACGGTCAAGACAAGACTTTCAAGTTTGAAGTAAAAAAACGTGAAAAAACGGATGATCCAACAGATGAAATCGAAGACTACTTTTACATCGGGAGAGGTGAATAACCATGGTCAAATATAATAACTCAACCTCTCATAGAGGACATAACGCGATCGTTCCTGGTGCAAGTGGATGCGGCTTGAAAGAGCACGAAGTAGCACAAAAGATCCATGACAAGTTTCGTGCAGTAACCAAAGCGGTAGATGCTACGGATAATGTGGGACGTACAGCCAATGATAACTTGTACAACATCGTCAAAAAAATGAATGCTGTTGGCAAGTCTTTCCACGTCAGTCACCATTTGAATGCCTTTAACGGTACTGCAAATGGGTTTGAAGTCTGGTATTACGCTGGTAATGCTCAAGCGAAAAAATTAGCAGAAGAAATTTGTACAGCTGTTTGTAAAGTGACAGGATGGGTTAACCGTGGGGCTAAGGCTACTACATCCTTATATGTCATTCGAGCTTCAACAGGCTCGGCAATTTTAATCGAATGGGGATTTGTAGATAGTCAAAAAGATATGGATATCATGGCCAAGAAAATGGATGCAGCAGTTAATGCAACACTGGCTGTGTTCGGATATTCTGCAAATTCATCTAACAACAACAATTCATCCACAAGTAAGCCAGCTGCTTCAACAAGTTTTAAAGTGGGCGACAAGGTGAAAATCACTGATGCGCTATACAAGGATAGCACAGGCGCTGGTCGGTCGACTGCTAGTCGCGGCAAAACTGGCACAATCAAGCGAGTGGTCAGCGGTAAAAAACCATATTTGATTGATAGCCTGGGTTGGGCCCACAAGAACGACATTCAGCTTGTGACAACTAGTAATGCGACATACAAAGTTGGCGATACTGTGACCGTTCAAAGCTTCGCAACTCAATATCAGACCGGACAAAATATCCCATATTGGGTTAAAGGCAATAAATATAAGATCAAACAGATTAAATCTGTCAATCAATCTAAATCTAAAAAAGCATATTTGTTGGACGGAATCAATTCATGGTTCTTGGAGCAAGACGTTAAGTAACACAAGCACCCCTTACTCTTTTGAGTAGGGGGGGCTTTTTTTGTGTGTCCAAATAACCAAATATGCAGGTGATCGCAGGCACGATGACGCCGCATCGTATCGAAGAGATCGCTAAGGCATCTACGATTGTGTTGACACGCCAAGAATGGTATGAAGTATATTTGGCAGCTGGCAATATTTTACCTTAAAAAAAGAAGAAACCCTTTATTTAATGGAAACTATCTCAGGAATGTTCGTAAAAGACGAACATTCCTGTTGCTTTTTAAAAAAAAGATTCTAAAACACTTGTATTTATGAGTGAGCTGGTTTAAATTGTTGTGGGCATTAAAAATAGGCGACAGCCATTTGATGCTTGCTTCACTCTTATCAAGATTTGGAGGATATTTTTATGTTTGACATGAAAGTTTTTGATTACGAAGATATACAATTAATCCCTAATAAATGTATCGTGAATAGCCGTTCAGAATGTGATACGACGGTTACTTTAGGCAAACATTCATTTAAAATGCCGGTCGTTCCTGCAAATATGCAAACGATCATTGATGAATCAATCGCAGAATTTTTAGCTGAAAATGGCTATTTTTATATTATGCATCGCTTTGACGAAGCAGCCCGCATTCCTTTTATCAAAAAAATGAAGGAAAAAGGCCTGATCTCTTCGATCAGTGTCGGTGTCAAAGACTATGAGTATACTTTTGTCGAAACATTGGCTGCTGAAGGACTGGTGCCTGATTATATTACGATCGATATTGCCCATGGACATTCCAATGCTGTCATCAATATGATCCAACATATCAAAAAACATTTACCAGATGCTTTTGTGATCGCAGGGAATGTTGGCACACCTGAAGCGGTCCGAGAATTGGAAAATGCCGGCGCGGATGCAACGAAAGTCGGGATCGGACCAGGGAAAGTTTGTATCACTAAAATCAAAACTGGTTTTGGAACTGGTGGGTGGCAATTAGCTGCATTACGCTGGTGTGCAAAAGCAGCTCGCAAGCCGATTATCGCCGATGGGGGAATCCGCACCCATGGAGATATCGCAAAATCTGTTCGTTTTGGGGCAACGATGGTCATGATTGGTTCATTGTTTGCTGGACATGAAGAATCTCCCGGGGAAACAAAAGTCGAAAATGGTGTCGTTTTAAAAGAATACTTTGGCTCTGCTTCTGAATTCCAAAAAGGGGAAAAGAAAAACGTCGAAGGGAAAAAAATCTGGATCCCTTACAAAGGTTCTTTGAAAGATACTTTGGTTGAGATGCAGCAAGATCTACAATCATCGATCTCCTATGCCGGTGGCAAAGACCTCGAATCGATTCGAAAAGTTGATTATGTGATCGTGAAAAACTCGATTTTCAATGGCGATACAATTTAAGTTGCTTCGGCTGTAGAATTGACAGTGGCATGAATAAAAGTTCGATCCAAAAGATTTCTTTGGTCTTACAGCAAGCGATAGCAAAACATTCTTATCACTTGCTGCTGAGGGCAACAAGTCTTTTGGTTTTTTTATTTTCAGCGCTGACCTTCTGCTTTTTGTGGAATCATCTCTATCGACTATTTGGTTTTTCTTAATCTTTCGTTATAATAGAAGAAATGATGAAAAAAAACTAAAAAAATATTCTGAGCTAAAAGCGGATATTCAGTTGACTAAGTGAGTAAGAGCAATAACAATAAAGTAAACATGCAGAAAGAAGCAGGTGAGTGTTTGACTATCAAAGTAATGTCCGTTTTTGGGACAAGACCGGAAGCCATCAAGATGGCGCCTTTGGTAAAAGAATTAGAGGCTGATCCTCGATTTCAATCAATTGTCGTGGTGACAGCCCAACATCGCGAGATGTTAGATCAAGTATTAGAGGTTTTTGCGATCGAACCTGATTACGACTTGGATATCATGACATTGGGACAGACGTTGACCGGCATCACTACAAAAGTCTTGCTGGAATTAGAACCGATTCTCCACCAAGAAAAACCGTCAATTGTGCTTGTTCATGGTGACACAACAACGGCATATGCCGCAGCAACCGCAGCTTTTTACGCTCAGATTCCGATCGGTCATGTTGAAGCTGGTTTGCGGACGTGGAATAAACGATCACCCTATCCGGAAGAAGCCAACCGGCAACTCATCGATGTGCTAGCGGATCTTTACTTTGCTCCAACGCTTCAAAGTAAAGAAAATCTACTTGCGGAAAATCATGATCCAGAAGCCATCTTTGTCACTGGCAATACCGCGATTGATGCCATGCGCTACACTGTTTCTCAAGACTATCAGCATCCTACACTAACAGACAGAAAACAGCGAAAGATTTTGTTGACGATGCACCGCAGAGAGAATTTAGGTCAGCCGATGAAGAATGTTTTTCAGGCATTGGCTCGAATCGCAGGCGAGTTTCCAGAAGTCTCAGTCGTTTTTCCGATGCATAAAAATCCCAAAGTTCGAGAAATTGCCCAAGAAACTCTGGGTGCTTTAGAGAATGTTACATTGATTGAACCTTTAGATGTCATCGATTTTCACAATTTTGCCAACCAAAGCACATTGATTCTAACTGATTCCGGCGGTGTCCAGGAAGAAGCCCCTTCTCTCGGTGTTCCTGTATTGGTGTTGCGGGACACAACTGAACGTCCAGAAGGCATTGCGGCAGGAACGTTGAAATTGGTCGGTACAGGGGAAGAGGATGTGTATCAAGCAACGAAGCAGTTGTTGCAGGATCACGCTGCATATACCGCAATGGCGCATGCTGAAAATCCTTATGGTGATGGTAAAGCAAGTCAGCGAATCAAAGAAGTGTTGGCTCAATATTACCGTCTGTCCGGAATGGCAGATCCTTCGATCCAATGATCCAAAAACTGAAAATGGAATTGAAAAATAACAAAAGTATTTTCACATAATGGTTGACCTATATAATTAGATAGACTATAGTGAGGATAGAAATAAATAATTGTTAGGTGAGGCTCCTATATGGACACAAGCTGCTGCCGCAAAAGTATCGAGAGATGCTTAGTTGGTAGGACAGGTCTAATCGTGAAGGTTAAACCCAAAGCAGCTGATAACGTCAAGTTATCTACGCCCTATAGTGCTAAAGCTCTACAATGATCATGAGTTTTTTACGCATGCTTATTGGGAGCATGCGTTTTTTTGTGTTAATGGTCACTGATGCCTTTATTTTAGCTGATACATACAGACCTTTATGAGGTGCTGCAAGACAATTGCTGACTGCCTTTATTTTTGACCAACACTTCTGCATGATCCAGAGTTTCTTGCTTGATAAACAGAGAGGAAGATGAACATGGAATACCCCAGTCCCCAGATGAACAATAAAAAGAATGCTAGGGGTAGCAAATGCAACTCCTAGTTATAGGAGGAAAAGAAGATGTTAAAAAAATTATCTAAAGATCAAGAATTAAAATTACTTGCACAACTTTCGGAAAGAGAGTTGCTGATGGAAATGCGGACTTCGTTTAATGGACTATCAAAAGAGGATGCAGCAGAACGTCTGGAAGAATATGGACCAAACCAAGTAGATGCACAAAAACCAACACCTGCTTGGCTGATGTTTTTAAGTGCTCTCAAAGATCCTTTTGTATTAGTTTTGGCTTTGCTGATGGTCATTTCTTTTTTCACAGGTGATTATGAAGCAGTGGTCGTGATGGGAATCATGATCTTAGCAAGTGTTACGATCACATTCGTGCAAGAATATCGTTCGCAAAAAGCAAGTTTGGCTTTAAAAGAATTAATTGAAAATACATGTTCTGTCACTCGAGACGGCGAAACGATCGAGATTCCGATGGATGAAGTCGTACCAGGAGACATCGTGACATTGGCAACCGGGGATATGATTCCGGCAGATGCTATTTTGATTTGGACAAAAGATTTATTTATCAATCAATCTTCTCTGACCGGAGAATCTATGCCGGTGGAAAAATTTGTCGATGCTGGGATCAAAGATTCTAAAGAAACGATTTCCGCATTAGATATGCAAGATTTGGTTTTCATGGGAACGGATGTCCTTAGTGGACAAGGTAAAGCAATTATTTTAAAAACCGGTCAAAGTACTTTTTTTGGTGATATTGCCAAAAATGCAACGTCAAAACGAGGAAAGACTACTTTTGAGGATGGTTTGACGAAAGTCAGTAAATTGTTGCTGCGAATGGTAATGGTTTTGTTTCCCATCGTCTTTTTGATCAATGGATTGACAAAAGGAGACTGGGGAGAAGCCCTTTTCTTCGCAATCGCTGTAGCTGTTGGCTTGACTCCGGAAATGTTGCCAATGATCGTCACAAGTAATTTGGCAAAAGGTGCCATGTCGTTAGCTAAAGAAAAAGTGATCGTCAAAGAATTGCCTTCGATTCAAAACTTGGGCAGTATGGACGTTTTATGTACGGATAAAACCGGCACGATCACTGAAGATCGCGTCGTATTAGTGCAGCATCTGAATCCGTTTGGTAAAGAAGACCAACAAGTGTTGGATATGACCTATTTGAATTCCTACTATCAAACAGGTTGGAAAAATTTGATGGATATTGCGGTATTGAACTACTTCGAAGACACAGAGCGCCAAGCACCGTATCAAGAAGTCATCAAAGTGGATGAAATCCCCTTTGACTTTTCCCGCCGGCGTTTAACAGTGGTTGTCAAAGCAGATGGACACCAAATCATGGTCACAAAAGGTGCTGCTGAGGAAATGGAGAAAGTCTGCAAATACGTGGAAGTCAACGGACAAGTTCTGGAATTGACAGATGAATTAAGAGAAAAACTTCGTGAGGTAAATCACCGCTTGAACAAACAGGGCATGCGTGTCCTAACAGTAGCAATCAAGCGAGATGCTCACGCAGAAGCCGTCTACACAGTTGAAGATGAACAAGATATGATCATGATCGGATTCATGGGCTTTTTAGACCCAGCGAAAGAGTCCGCAAAAACAGCTATTGCTTCATTACATGGTCATGGTGTCAACGTGAAAGTTTTGACTGGTGACAATGCGATCGTGGCGCAAAAGGTGTGTAAAGATGTGGGGATCGAAGTGAACGACTATCTTCTAGGGATAGACGTTGATCGTCTCTCTGATGAAGAATTGGCTGAAAAAGCAGAAGCGGTCAATCTATTTGCTAAGTTGAATCCTATGCAAAAGTCACGCATCATTCAGTCGCTGCAAGCCGATGGTCATACTGTCGGATTTATGGGAGATGGAATCAATGATGCGCCTGCACTGCGGGCTGCTGATGTCGGTATTTCTGTAGATACGGCCGCAGACATTACCAAAGACGCAAGTTCGATCATTTTATTAGAAAAAAGCTTGAATGTGTTAGATAAAGGCGTCATTGAAGGCCGTAAAGTTTTCACAAACATGATGAAATACATCAAGATGACATTGAGTTCAAACTTTGGGAATGTTTTTTCGATTCTTGTCGCTAGTGCATTCTTGCCTTTCTTGCCAATGCTTTCTATTCAATTGCTGGTGCAAAATCTAGTCTATGATATGGCACAGTTGACTATTCCTTGGGATAATGTGGATGTGGAAGAACTAGAAAAACCAGTCAAGTGGCAAGTCAGAGGCTTATTGAAATTCACCGTAAGCATTGGACCAGTCAGCAGTATTTTTGATATCTTGACATTCTTCGTGATGTGGCATGTGTTCCAAGCAAATGCCATTCAAGAACAAGCGCTGTTCCAAGCCGGCTGGTTCATGATCGGTCTTGTGACGCAAACATTAGTCGTGCATATGGTCCGGACGCGTAAACTGCCATTTTTCCAAAGTATCGCATCGCCAGCAGTCTTACTGTCAAGCGTTCTTGCGATTTTGGTGGGTTTCGGTATTATCTTGTCGCCGCTGCACACAGTCTTTGATTTTGTAGCGCTACCATCTTCTTACTGGCCATGGTTTGTCGGCATTATTCTTGCCTACCTGGTAAGCGTAGAAGTAGCTAAGAGAATCTATATCCATTATACAAAAGAGTGGATCTGAGAAAAGAAACGGATAGTCATAAAAGATTTTAACTTTTATGCTATCTGTTTCTTTTTTATTCTATTCTGTATTATTTTTTTCTCATTATCAAAAAAAACTAATTTTACTAAGTCGAAACATTCACAAGGGAAAGTCCTCGAGGTGTTACGTTTCTGTTTAGTTAAAAGGCGAAGTCTGTACTATTCTTAAAAGAAAAAAAGAATTTAATAAGGAGCAAAGCAAGAAAGCGATTGCTTAAATGTGATTGTTTTCACTAATCGTTTCTTAAGAGTTGGTCTAATGGGAATCATTTTATTAAAAAAAAATACCTTTTCACTTGTCTTATTCTCGTTTAAATGATAATTTATAGTAGTAAATGATTTTTCGATGATACAGATTTTATCCCTGTTACATTCGAAAGTGAATTTTTATATCAGAGAGGAAAGTGTGTCAAGATGGCAAAAAAACAAAAAGCACTTGATTTCCAAGCAATTTTGGAGCAAGTCAATGCAGATTTTCCAACTTATCAAGCATTAGATAAAGACGGAAAAATCGTAAATCCAGATTTAGTACCTGATCTAAGTGACGACGAATTAGTCGAGTTGATGACTCGCATGGTATGGTCCCGTGTATTAGACCAACGCTCTACTGCGTTAAACCGTCAAGGTCGTCTAGGTTTCTTCGCGCCAACAGCTGGTCAAGAAGCAAGTCAATTAGCAAGCCATTTTGCATTTGAAAAAGAAGATGTGCTTTTACCGGGTTACCGTGATGTCCCTCAATTGATCCAACACGGCCTTCCATTGAAAGAAGCGTTCTTATGGTCTCGCGGACACGTAGCTGGAAACCTTTATCCAGAAGACTTGCAAGCTTTACCACCACAAATCATTATCGGTGCGCAATACGTGCAAGCTGCTGGTGTAGCTCTTGGTCTGAAAAAGCGCAACAAGAAAAATGTTGTCTTCACTTATACAGGTGATGGCGGTTCTTCACAAGGGGACTTCTATGAAGCAATCAACTTTGCTGGTGCTTACCATGCAAACGCTGTATTCTACATCCAAAACAACGGTTTTGCGATTTCAACACCTCGTGAAGTTCAAAGTGCTGCGCCAACATTAGCTCAAAAAGCAGCTGCAGCTGGTATCCCAGGAATCCAAGTGGATGGTATGGATCCATTAGCAGTTTACACTGTCTCAAAAGCAGCTCGTGAATGGGCAGCAAATGGCAATGGACCAGTTTTGATTGAAACATTGACTTACCGTTATGGTCCACACACATTATCAGGGGATGACCCAACGCGTTACCGTTCAAAAGATATGGACAGCGAATGGCAACAAAAAGACCCATTGGTTCGCTTCCGTACGTACTTGACTGAAAAAGGACTATGGTCTGAAGAAAAAGAAGAACAAATCATTGAACAAACTAAAGAAGAAATCAAAGCTGCAATCGCTGAAGCTGACCGTGTACCTAAACAAAAAGTTTCAGATTTCTTGAAAAATATGTTTGAAGTACAACCTCAAAACATTAAAGAACAAATTGCAACTTACGAAGCGAAGGAGTCGAAATAGTCATGGCACAAAAAACAATGATTCAAGCAATTACAGATGCCTTAGCTGTTGAAATGGAAAACGACAAAGAAATTTTAGTCTTTGGTGAAGACGTCGGTAAAAACGGCGGGGTTTTCCGGGCAACAGAAGGTTTACAAGAAAAATTCGGTGAAGATCGTGTTTTCGATACCCCTCTTGCTGAATCTGGTATCGGCGGTTTAGCTTTTGGTTTAGCACTAGAAGGTTTCCGTCCAGTTCCAGAAATTCAATTCTTCGGATTCGTTTTTGAAACATTTGATGAAATCGTTGGACAAATGGCACGTACTCGCTACCGTATGGGCGGCACACGCAACTTGCCAATTACGATTCGTTCACCATTTGGTGGTGGTGTGCATACACCAGAATTGCACTCAGATAACTTGGAAGGATTGATTGCTCAATCACCAGGTATCCGTGTCGTGATTCCATCAAACCCATACGATGCAAAAGGATTGTTAATTGCTTCTATTCGCAGCAATGATCCTGTTGTTTTCTTAGAACATATGAAACTTTACCGTTCATTCCGTGAAGAAGTGCCAGAAGAAGCGTATGAAGTTCCATTGGATAAAGCAGCGGTGACTCGTGAAGGAACAGACGTATCGATCATCACTTATGGTGCAATGGTTCGTGAAGCAATCAAAGCAGCGGATAACTTAGCAAAAGAAAACATCAATGCTGAAATTATCGATTTGCGTACAGTTGCTCCTCTTGATGTGGAAACAATCATTAAATCTGTTGAAAAAACAGGTCGTGTGGTTGTTGTTCAAGAAGCTCAAAAACAAGCAGGCGTAGGCGCTCAAGTCGTTTCTGAAATTTCTGAACGTGCGGTTCTTTCATTAGAAGCACCAATTGGACGTGTATCTGCTCCAGATACAATCTTCCCATTCGGTCAAGCAGAAAATATCTGGTTGCCAAATGCTAAAGATATCGAAGACAAAGTGAAAGAAATCGTGAACTTTTAATAGTTGAAGAAGGGAAGAATAGAAAATGGCATTTCAATTTAAATTACCGGATATCGGTGAAGGGATCGCAGAAGGCGAAATCGTAAAATGGTTCGTTAAACCCGGCGATACCATCAATGAAGATGACACTTTATTGGAAGTTCAAAATGACAAATCAGTTGAAGAAATCCCATCTCCAGTCACAGGTACTGTAAAAAATATCCTTGTATCAGAAGGAACAGTTGCCAATGTTGGTGATGTATTAGTAGAAATCGATGCACCTGGCCATGAAGACAATGAAGGAGATGCAGGTGTGGCAGCGCAAGCCCAAACTCCTGCACAACCAGCTGCTGTTCCAACAACGGGAGCTGCATCTGCTGGTTCTTCAGAAGGCGAAGGCGTATTCCAATTCAAATTACCAGATATCGGTGAAGGAATTGCAGAAGGCGAAATCGTAAAATGGTTCGTTAAAGCTGGCGACACCATCAATGAAGATGATACTTTATTGGAAGTTCAAAACGACAAATCAGTTGAAGAAATCCCATCTCCAGTCACAGGTACTGTAAAAAATATCCTTGTATCAGAAGGAACAGTTGCTAATGTTGGTGATGTATTAGTAGAAATCGATGCTCCAGGACACAACAGTGCACCAGCTGCTAGTTCTGCAGCGCCAACTGCAGCGCCAGAAAAAGTTGAAACTTCTGGCTCAGCAAGTGTCGTTGAAGCTGCTGATCCAAACAAACGTGTATTAGCAATGCCTTCTGTCCGTCAATTTGCTCGTGAAAAAGATGTCGACATCACACAAGTAACTGCAACTGGCAAAGGTGGCCGCGTGACAAAAGAAGACATTGAGAACTTCCTATCTGGTGGCGGAGCTTCAGCAACTGCAGAAGCAGCAGCTCCAGCAAAAGAAGAAGCACAAGCACCAGCAGCTGAAAGCAAACCAGCAGCACCAGCTAAAGCCTTCAAGTCTAACTTGGGTGATTTAGAAGAACGTGTAGCATTAACTCCAACACGTAAAGCAATTGCGAAAGCAATGGTCAACAGCAAACATACAGCACCTCATGTAACATTGCATGATGAAGTAGAAGTAACAAATCTTTGGGATAATCGTAAGAAATTTAAAGAAGTTGCTGCTGCCAATGGTACAAAACTTACTTTCTTGCCATATGTTGTAAAAGCATTGACTGCTACAGTCAAAAAATTCCCTATCTTGAATGCTTCAATCGATGATGCAAAACAAGAAATTGTGTACAAAAACTACTACAATATCGGTATTGCTACGGATACGGATCATGGGTTATATGTACCAAATGTCAAAGATGCAGACCGCAAAGGAATGTTTGCTATCGCTGATGAAATCAACGAAAAAGCTAAACTTGCTCATGACGGCAAACTTTCTGCAGATGACATGCGCAATGGAACGATCACTATCAGTAACATTGGTTCTGTAGGTGGTGGCTGGTTCACACCAGTAATCAACTACCCTGAAGTAGCTATCTTGGGTGTTGGTACAATCGCGCAACAACCAATCGTCAATGCTGAGGGCGAAATCGTTGTCGGCCGCGTAATGAAACTTTCATTGAGCTTTGACCACCGAATTGTTGATGGTGCAACAGCGCAACAAGCAATGAATAATATCAAACGTCTATTAGCTGATCCAGAGCTATTAATGATGGAAGGATGATTAACAAATGGTAGTTGGAGATTTTGCTGTTGAATTAGATACAGTTGTAATCGGTGCGGGACCTGGCGGCTATGTAGCTGCCATCCGCGCAGCGGAAATGGGACAAAAAGTTGCGATCATTGAAAGAGAATACATTGGCGGTGTTTGTTTAAACGTTGGTTGTATCCCTTCAAAAGCATTGATTGCAGCAGGACATCATTACCAAGAATCACTAGATTCGACAATGTTTGGTGTAACAAGCGAAAACGTATCTCTTGATTTTGCTAAAACACAAGAATGGAAAGACAACAAAGTTGTGAAAACATTGACTTCAGGTGTTGGCTTCCTATTGAAAAAACACAAAGTTGAAACAATTGAAGGGGAAGCTTTCTTTGTTGATGATCACACATTACGTGTGATTCATCCTGATTCAGCTCAAACTTATTCTTTCAATAATGCAATCATCGCGACAGGTTCTCGCCCAATTGAAATCCCTGGTTTCAAATTCGGTGGACGTGTGCTTGATTCTACTGGCGGATTGGCATTGAAAGAAGTGCCTAAAAAATTCGTTGTTATCGGTGGCGGTGTCATCGGTTCTGAACTTGGTGCTGCTTATGCAAACCTTGGAGCAGAAGTAACGATTCTTGAAGGTTCTCCTCAAATTTTGCCAACTTATGAAAAAGATATGGTTAAATTAGTTGAAGAAGACTTCGCTAAAAAAGGCGTAACGATCGTTACTAATGCAATGGCTAAAGAAGCTGTTGATAATGGCGATAGTGTAACGGTTAAATACGCTGTTGATGGCAAAGAAGAATCAGTGACAGCTGACTATGTGATGGTTACAGTTGGTCGACGTCCGAATACAGATGACATGGGCTTAGAGCAAGCCGGTGTCGAAGTTGGCGAACGTGGATTAATCACAGTTGACAAACAAGGCCGTACGAACGTATCAAACATCTTTGCAATCGGAGATATCGTACCTGGTGCAGCACTTGCTCATAAAGCAAGTTATGAAGCAAAAATTGCTGCTGAAGCCATTTCTGGTAAAAAAGTTGCTGTTGATTATAAAGCAATGCCAGCGGTTGCCTTTACTGATCCAGAATTAGCTTCTGTCGGTATGACGATCAAAGATGCAAAAGATGCTGGAATTGAAGCGAAAGCTTACAAATTCCCATTCTCTGGAAATGGTCGTGCATTGTCTCTTGGTAAAACAGAAGGATTTATACGCTTAGTAACAACAGTAGAAGACAATGTGATCATCGGTGCGCAAATCGCTGGTTTAGGTGCAAGTGACATGGTTTCAGAATTGGCTCTTGCAATCGAATCAGGTATGAACGCAGAAGATATCGCGTTAACGATCCACCCACATCCATCTTTAGGTGAGATCACCATGGATGCTGCTGAGTTGGCATTAGGCTTACCAATCCATATTTAATGATAGAAGACTCGTTCATCCTTTCGATGAGCGAGTTTTTTTATGTGATCAAGTATCAGTGAATGGCATAAAATACTGACGGTTGCCTACTTGATTGCTGTAGCAAATCTGTCTGAATTATGCTATATTAAGTTGCTATCTAAAACGGATGAAGGCGGGGATTGTATGCGTAAACAATTGGGTGGGAAAACGATTCGTCTCTATTATACAAGTCTGCAATTTCTTTATTGGATGATGTTTTGTTCAATTTATGGATTTGCCACATTATTTCTGATTTATTTTAAGATCGATCCAGCAAAAATCGGTGGGATCTTAGCACTTATCAATATTTTTTCAGCCGCGCTTCAGCCTTTCATCAGTCAAGTGATCATTAAAAGAAAAAGGATTCCCTTGATTGCTGTCCTAAAAGGGATGACACTGAGCCTGATTATCGCTCTTCTAGTAGGGTTATTACTGCCAGCACTGACGATTATCAGTTTTATCATTGGTGCAATCGTGCTAGTTTCCATGCAGTCATTTATCAATGCTCTTGCATTTGAGTATGTGAACACCGGCTATGGGATTAATTTTGGTTTTTCGAGAGCAGGCGGTTCACTAGGATATGCCGCAACTTCTTTCTTATTAGGGCAGTTGTTGGCGAGCTATTCTGCTGCGCTTCTCCCAATAATGGCATTAGTAGAAGCAGGACTGTTTTTTGTCCTCTTACTTTTGCTGCCCACAGTGAAGACAAGGGTTCTGCCGTTGAAGATAGAAGAGAAGCATTCGGGTGGGTTAGGAAAAAAATATCCTTTTTTACTTTTGTTATTCATAGGATTCAGCTTTCTGTTCAGCTTTCACACAATGATCAATAGCTTCTTGGCACAGATTTTTGCTTCGATCGGAGGCGGCAGCAAAGAAGTAGGAATTTCATTAATGATTGCTGCATTATGCGAGTTGCCAGGAATGATATTCTTCGAACATTTGGTCAAAAGAAAGTCCAGCAAGTTTTGGCTTTTGTTTTCTAGTATCGCATTTGCAGTCAGAGGAGTAATGATGTTGCTTATCAGCACGATTGTTATGATGGAAATGACACACCTATTGCAGGGCTTTAGTTTTGCTTTATTTATCCCAGCGTCTGCTTATCTCTTCAATCACGTATTGGCAGATGAAGATCGGGTATTTGGACAAACGCTGATCATTATTGCGACGACATTAGGCGGTGTGCTGGGGAATATCTTAGGCGGCAGCCTTTTACAGAACTTCGGTGTCTGGCAGATGTTATTGTGCGGCACGTGCTTTGCTTTGATTGGAGCGTTATTGACGCTATGGGGGATCCGTAAGCTGCCAAAGGCCTCTGCTGTTTCCGATCTTTCCGAATAGCAGACAAGGAATGACAAAAATAGCTAGAGCAATGTTCAAAAATGATAACGAAAAAGAGTGGCGATGATTGTTCGCCACTCTTTTTCGTTAAAGTGAATCAGCCTAGCCGGGTTATTTCTTTTCTAAAACAGCGATGAATTCCCGCATATAATCGGGCAGGTCAGGTGGTCTACGGCTTGAAACGATATGACCGTCGGTGATAACTGGTGTATCCACCCAAGTAGCTCCGGCGTTTGTCATATCGTCTTTTATGCCAGGGGTGCTAGTCACTTTTCTTCCTTGCAATATATTCGCGGAAATCAAGACCCAGCCGGCATGACATATTTGACCAATGACTTTTTCTTCTTTGTCCATTGCTTGAACAAAAGAAATGACTTGTGGGAATCGGCGCAGTTTATCCGGTGCCCAACCGCCAGGGACTAAGATGGCATCATAATCAGCCACATGGATGTCGTCAAAAGCAAACGCGGATTCTGCAGGAACTCCGTATTTTCCTTTATAGCTTTTATGGGCTTCTTCGCCAACTAAATCCACTTGAGCGCCTTCTTCTCGCAAACGGTGAACAGGGTACCAAAGCTCTAAATCCTCGAAATCATTGTCGACTAACGCGATGATTTTTTTATTTTCTAAGCGCAAATGAAATCCTCCTTTATTCTTGCTATTCTTACTGTAACATCAAGGAAAAGGAAACACCAAAAGAATGCTTTTCAAGAAAGACGACTAGCATTTATCTGTAAAGTTTAGCCGCAAGAGTAAAAAAAGCAGTCGTTAAAGAAAATAGAAGATCAATGAAGGGATAGTTCTAGCAGTGTAAGCGTTGTAACGAATAATAAATTAGGTCATAATCAAAGTAACCAATAAGTCTTAGCAAGCCTTAACAAGTCTGAACAGATCTGAACAGATCTGAACAAGTCTGAACAGATCTGAACAAGACTGAATAGGAGCGTGAAAATAGGGAACCTTTTGAAAAAGCTAGACAATCTATTTACCAGAATGTACGTCCATTGGAACTTGCACGCTGGCAGATTCATTTTGAAGACGGTAGTCGGGAGAATGTTTTACAGATGTTAGAGGTCTATCAAAACGAGGATGGCGGCTTTGGTCACGGCTTAGAGCCAGACAATTGGAAACCCAACAGCACCCCGATTGCGGCGTGAGCTGCCTGCAGTATTTTATGAGAGATCAATTGCCTTGATGCTAAAAATCCTATATTACAGGGGATCTTGAGGTAGTTGTCCAGTGGGAAAGATTTTTCTGAAGGGAAATGGCGGAACCAAGTACCTCCGACTGCTTTTACCCCCATGCCATCTGGTGGGAGAGTCCTGTAGGTGTGCCGGCTAATAATCCCACCGTGAGTTTTGCTGGTATGATCATCCGCGTGGAAGCTACTGGTTTATCTCAACAAACGGAGGGAATCCTTCAAACCGCCATTGAAGCTTTCTCAATGAGACAACGATGATAGGCATACATTAGTCGTTTAATTGGAAATGCTAAACTATTGTAAAAAAACACATGATCAACCTCTTTTGGAGAACATAAATTTTCAAGAAGTGTTGTTCCAACAAATTCGTCAAACCGTCTCGAAAGACCCAGAAGAATGGTTCACTTCTTACACCAGCAAACCATCGGACTTTTTTTCTCGAAAGAACAAATGCTCACCATTTTTGATAAAGAACTTTGTCAGCAAGAAGCCGCTAAAATCTCAGAGAACCAGCTAGAAGATGGTTCTTTCCCTATTCCATGGCAATGGGGCACAGAATATACAAAGTTTTATATCAGCGTGAATTGGTGGAAATCCGTTCAGATCATCAAGAATTTTTTATTTTTGCATGCTTTTTCAAAATAATTTGAAGCTTCTCATTGCAGTTTGATTTAGAAGGCGGTACTTTGAAAGTAAAGGAGGGACTAGTATGGTCGATGAAAAAAAGAAAGATTTCAATAAGATGCTCCATGAGACGAAAGGAATGCCGAAAATCAAGCAAATCATAGATGAAAAGAGTATTGAGAAATATGGGGGAAAGAGAATGCTTTTGGCTCCTCCAGTGGATTACAATCAAATCATGGGGCGTATCCCATTAGGCCAAGTGATGACGATTAGTAAGATTCGCGAGTATCTGGCAGAAAGGTATGGCGCCGATTTCACAGATCCAATCACCGCGGGTATTTTTGTTTCCATCGCAGCATGGGCTAGTGAACAAAGAAAAACAGATAAAATTCCTTTCTGGCGGACATTAAAAGCGAATGGGGAGTTAAATCCTAAGTATCCAGGCGGAATCGAGAAACAAAAAAGCGCTTTGGAAAACGAGGGACATACGATCCTTATTAAGGGAAGAAAAAACCTACGCTATTATGTTAAAGACTTTACTGAAGTTCTAGCACAACTATCTAAATGAACCAACGTGGAATGAGTTAAGGTATCTCGTATTTTAGTTAGAGCTAGGACTAAGCTCGATTAAGTCTGTAAAAGGCGATATAGCCTAGGCATCATGGGGTCTTCTTCAAAACATTCGTTCATTTTTTTTAAATAGGGGGTGCATCTCTCATTGAGAGCTGTTCTCTTTTATTTTGCGACAGAGTCTCTGACCAATTTGTATTTTTATGGTACACTGAATAGGACGAATAGGGGTGATTAAAATGCGTGATTATCAATATCCTCTAGATCTGGACTGGTCAACAGATGAAATGGTTATTGTAATGAATCTATGGGATCGCTTAGAACAAGCCTACGAGAAAGGGATCCCGGCAGCGGAGTTTTTAGAAGCTTATCAGCAGTTTAAGAAAGTTGTGCCAAGTATTGGGGAAGAGCGCCGTTTAGGCAGAGATTTCGAAGACTTGAGCGGATACTCATTGTATCGAACGGTTCAAGCGGCTAAGACGACAAGCGGTAAACTGAAAATGAAGGAGTAGAAAGCAACCATGCAAGAAATCGTTAGTGAAATCCATAGCTGGATGATTGCAGCAGGGGAAAAAATCAAAGAAAACCTAAATAAAGAGTCTCTGATCGTTGAAACAAAATCAGGTCGGAAAGATTTGGTGACTGAACTGGATAAGGCGACGCAGGATTTTCTAATTGAGAAGATTCAAGCCTTTGACCCAGAAGCAAAAATTCTAGGGGAAGAAAATGGTTTAGATCGACTTTCAGATTTTAGTGGACGAGTATTTATCATTGATCCTATTGACGGAACCATGAATTTCGTGTTGGAAAAAGAGAATTTCTGTATCATGATTGCTGTATATGAAGAAGGCCAAGGACGTTTTGGCTTTGTTTATAATGTCATGAAAAATGAATTTCTTTGGGGTGGTCCGGAAATTGGGGTCTTTTGCAACGGAAAAAAAATCGATCCGCCGAAAGATATCGCTTTAGAGGAAGGATTGATCGGATTAAATGCGCCCATGTTGATGCATAATCGTCATCATGAAGTCGAAATGAGTGAACGGGCACTAGGTGTACGGATGACCGGTTGTGCGGGCATCGAATTGATTGCGCTGGTCTTAGGTCAGCGCGCAGGCTATATTTCCAACCTAGCGCCATGGGACTATGCCCCTGGCGGTATCTTAATGGAAACATTAGGTTTGAAGATGGCGAATATCACCGGAGAGGAACTTGCTCTAGATGGTCGGGAATTGTTTATTGGTGGCACACCAACAGCCTTTCAAGAATTATTGACGATCGCAAATCAATAAATGACGAGCAGATATCTACGGGTATCTGTTTTTTTCTGTAAAAATGAAAACTTTGCACTATATTTCAGAAAGAAATTCTGGTATAATGGCTTGTCGAGTGCAATGTCACCAAAAAAGGAGTTTATAAATTGAATATTAGAAATGATATCCGCAACGTCGCTATTATTGCCCACGTTGACCACGGAAAAACTACATTAGTTGATGAATTATTGAAACAATCCCAAACGTTAGATAGCCATACCCAATTACAAGAACGGGCGATGGATTCAAATGCGATCGAGAAAGAACGTGGTATCACGATCTTAGCAAAAAATACGGCCGTTGAATACAATGGCACAAAAATCAACATCATGGATACCCCAGGACACGCGGACTTCGGTGGAGAAGTGGAACGAATCATGAAAATGGTCGACGGTGTTGTCTTAGTTGTTGATGCGTATGAAGGAACGATGCCGCAAACACGTTTTGTTTTGAAAAAAGCGTTGGAACAACATTTAGTGCCAATCGTTGTTGTAAACAAAATTGATAAACCATCTGCTCGTCCAGAACACGTTGTCGATGAAGTGTTGGAATTATTTATTGAATTAGGGGCAGATGACGACCAATTAGATTTCCCAGTCATTTACGCTTCTGCAATCAACGGTACATCTAGTGCATCAGACGATCCAGCTGATCAGCAAAAAACGATGGCGCCATTGTTCGATACGATCATTGAACACATTCCAGCACCAATCGACAACAGTGACGAACCTTTGCAATTCCAAGTATCATTGCTTGATTATAATGATTATGTTGGACGTATCGGAATTGGCCGTGTCTTCCGCGGATCAATCAAAGTCGGCGACCAAGTTGCATTGATGAAATTAAATGGAGAAGTCAAAAAATTCCGTGTAACGAAACTTTTCGGTTTCTTTGGTTTGAAACGTTTAGAGATCCAAGAAGCCAAAGCCGGTGATTTGATCGCGGTTTCCGGAATGGAAGATATCTTCGTTGGTGAAACAGTGACACCAATTGATCACCAAGATTCATTACCTGTGCTGCATATTGATGAACCAACATTGCAAATGACATTCATCGTGAACAATTCTCCTTTTGCTGGTCGTGAAGGAAAATTCGTTACAGCACGTAAAATCGAAGAGCGCTTGATGGCTCAATTGCAAACAGACGTGTCATTGCGTGTTGATCCAATTGGACCTGACTCATGGATCGTTTCTGGCCGTGGAGAACTTCATTTGTCGATCTTGATCGAAAATATGCGTCGTGAAGGCTTTGAATTGCAAGTTTCTCGTCCAGAAGTCATTGAACGTGAAATTGATGGCGTGAAATGTGAACCATTTGAACGTGTTCAAATCGATACACCGGAAGAATACATGGGATCAGTCATCGAATCATTGGGCATGCGTAAAGCAGAAATGCAAGACATGATCAATACAGGAAATGGACAAGTGCGGATCATTTTCTTGGCACCTGCTCGAGGATTGATCGGTTATACGACAGAATTCTTATCTATGACTCGCGGTTACGGCATCATGCACCACACCTTCGATCAATATTTGCCAATGATCCAAGGTCAAATCGGTGGTCGTCATCAAGGCGCACTGGTTTCTATCGATACAGGTAAAGCAACGACTTACTCGATCATGAGTATTGAAGAACGGGGAACTGTTTTTGTTGAACCAGGTACCGAAGTATACGAAGGAATGATCATTGGTGAAAACTCTCGTGACAAAGACTTAACCGTTAATATCACGAAAGCAAAACAAATGACTAACGTTCGTTCAGCAAACAAAGACCAAACATCCGTTATCAAGAAACCTCGCATTCTTTCTTTGGAAGAATCATTGGAATTCTTGAACGATGATGAATACTGTGAAGTAACCCCAGAAAGCATTCGTTTGAGAAAACAAATCTTGAACAAGAGCGAACGGGAAAAATCACAGAAAAAGAAAAACAGCTGATAAATAAAACACCTAAGGAAGTCTAAGACTTCTCGTGTAGATGATTTTCCGAAGGATGGAAAAGGAATTGCTCTTGTGGTGCAGCGGCTCTTCGCCGCAGAGCCTAAAAGCAATCAGCCGATTCTATCCTTCGGATGTTTTTTGTTCAAAATGTTGGCGAAGAGCCATCATCGAAATAAACAGCGCTTGCAATTTCAGTGATTCCTTTTTAAAATGAGAAAAGCAAGTACAAAGGAGAAACCTATGAAAAATTATCCTGTTAAGAAGAATCAGGAACTTGAGGTCGATATTTTAGATCTTTCCCATGAAGGAAACGGCATCGCCAAAGTCGATGGCTATTTACTTTTTATTGAAAACACATTACCCGGCGAACGTGCGTTAGTCAAAGTGTTGAAAGTTGGCAACAAATTCGGTTTTGCCAAAGTGATGAAACTGTTACAAACGAGTCCAGATCGTCAAGAACTGCCTAATGAAGATTTGTTGCGAACCGGTATCGCACCTTTGAGTCATTTGAAGTACGAAAAGCAATTGGCATTCAAACAACAACAAGTAGAGAATGTTTTAGCAAAAGTCGCGAAAATGCCGCAAGTTGAGGTATTGCCTACGATCGGCATGGAACAACCTTTTGGCTACCGTAACAAAGCGCAAATTCCCGTTCAAAAAATCAAAGGGCAGTTGACTACTGGTTTTTACCGCAAAAATAGTCATACCTTGGTGCCAATCGAAGATTTCTATATCCAAGATCCGGCGATCGATCAAGCGATCGTAACCGTGCGGAACATTTTGCAGCGTTTTAACGTCAAAGCCTACAACGAAGAAGCTCACGAAGGCTTTTTACGACACGTTGTGATCCGTCGCGGACACCACTCAGGAGAAATGATGGTCATTTTAGTCACACGAAAAGCGAAGTTTTTCAAAGGAGAAGAGATTGCTGAAGTCATTCATGAAGAGCTTCCTGAAGTAGTATCGGTGATCCAAAATATCAATGAAGAAAAAACCAATGTCATCATGGGTGATGTAGAGAAAGTCCTTTATGGAAAAGCTTCGATTGATGACCAATTGTTCGATAAGACGTTCCAAATCTCTGCCAAATCTTTCTACCAAGTCAATACGGCCCAAACAGAAGTGCTGTATCAAAAAGCGTTTGAATTAGCAGATCTACAGCCGGATGACATTGTCGTGGATGCATATGCCGGAATCGGAACCATCGGAATCAGTTTAGCTGATCGTGTCCAAGAAGTTCTCGGAATGGAAGTTGTTGCTGAAGCGGTCGAAGATGCCAAAGCAAATGCTGCGAGAAATGGCTTAGAAAATGTTCATTACTTTGTAGGCAAAGCGGAGAAGATTATGCCTCAATGGTTACGTGAAGGCATTCAGCCAACTGTTGTCTTTGTCGATCCGCCAAGAAAAGGTCTAGAAGCTAGCTTTATCGAGACAACAGCTGCGGTTAAGCCAGAGCGCATTGTCTATATTTCTTGCAACCCAGCCACACTAGCACGTGATCTAGCGCTATTTGCAGAAGAAGGCTATGTGACAAAACAAGTCCAGCCAGTTGATCTATTCCCACAAACCACTCATGTTGAGTGTGTTGTCTTGATGTCAAGGGTGGAGAAATAGGACTTTTCAAAGCGCTGATAAATAAAGGGTTTCCTGACATTGAACTTTTCTCACGGCTACTTTGCCGAGGATGTTAATGTCGAGAAACCCTTATTTATATTCTTTGAGGAAACATATCTACCGCAAAAATGTTCGTAAGGTTGTGGAGACAGATTAGATAACTTCATGAGGTTGTGGAGATAGGATAGATGAAACATTCCCTACTTTTGAAATGAAGGGCTATTCTTATCCCAATATTTAAGATATACATATCATAATATTTGAGTTGAAAAAGTAATTACATTTCAAGTGTAAATAGTCATTCCTATAGACTGATTTTCTTGGTATTATAAAAAGAAAAAGCAGGTGTGGATATGGAAAGTGAAGATAAAGTACAAAAACAGCCTATGGACTTTTATAATATGTCAGATTTTTTGTAGGTAGTTTGAACTTTAAAGAAGATGATCTTGTCTACGAGATAGGTACTGGAAAAGGTCATTTAACGGAATCTTTAGCAAAACGAACGAAAAAAGTTATCTCTATAGAGAAAGATAAGTATTTAACTGAAAAAGCGAAAAAGAAGTTAAAAACGTACGCCAATGTGCGAGTATACCACGTGGATGTTTTGAAATACTCGTTTCCCAATAAAGATATACAATATCGGGTGTTTGGAAATATTCCATTTAACATTAGTACCGACATAGTGAGGAAAGTTGATTTTCATAGTCGTGCATATCAAATTGATTTGATTGTTGAGTATGGTTTTGCTTTACGACTGATGGATACATCAAGATTACTTGGGGCTCTTTTGTTGCCGGAGGTAGAAGTCCATATACTAAAAAAGATTCCGAATTATTATTTTCATCCTAAACCAAATGTTCAATGTGCATTGGTTCGTTTGGTACGGAGATCAAATCGTTTCAGTAAAAAAGAAATAGAGGAATATAAAAAATTTATTGAAGCGTGGATATCGGGGAATATTCATTTGATATTTACAAAAAATCAATTGAGAAGATCGTTAGCGAAAGCTGGAATTACTACAGAAAAGCAAATAAATTATTCTCAAGCTCTCTCTCTTTTTAAAAGCTATAGATTATTTAAAGGATGATGTAGTCGTCAAACTATATTAAAGAAATAAAAACTAAAGATTAAAGGTAGAATGATAAATTTATTTACTAACTATACTTTTAGTTTAAAAGAGTGAGTTCATTGTTAAGGAATGCTGATGAATCAAAAATCAGCATTTCATGTCAAGAGGATAATAGGGATAGGGGATATCTATACTCTATCCCTATTTTAATGTTTCAGAAAATTACATTGTTGAGAATGGTTTATCAGTTTTAAAAGTGATAGAATCAAAAAAGGCAATGTCTAGTGTTAAGGCTTGTTTCATTCATTAACCATATGATAATTTCTTGCATTTATATATTATCTGTCTGTTTTCTATAAAATCAGATTTGTTTGTTACTATCTGTTATTCTTGATGTAAACTTTACCACATTTTTCCATCATTTGTTGAGTCATAAAAAATAATTAAAAGCTAGTGAATGTGTTCCCTCTTATCGATAATATCAAGAAATAAATTAAATTATAGTTTACTGAAAATTAATGCCAACTGGGGTTTGAAGTAACGTATTTCCCTTAGTCGGCTATTTTTTACGATTAATTAGCTCAGAAATCAATTGGAGAGCGTAAATGTAAAAATAATGGATGAATAGGTCTCAGTCTCGTCAAAAAATATTGTTGACAATAAGTCTAATTAGACTATAATGTTTATATGATATTCGTCTAATTAGACTATGATCATTTTTATAACTCAAGAAAATTGAACGAAGCAGTCAATTAACTGAGTATCTCCACAGTATTTATTGAAGCTTGGAAGTATTTCTTCGTAAATAGCCAATAGAAAGAAAGGATGAAGAAAATGATGAAATCATTTTTAATGATAGGACAATCTAATATGGCAGGGCGAGGGTTCATCCAGGATGTACCTCCCATTTATAATGAAAAAATTAAAATGTTGCGTAATGGAAGATGGCAAATGATGACGGAACCCATTAATTATGATCGCCCTGTTTCTGGAATCAGTCTAGCTGGTTCCTTTGCAGATGCATGGTGTCATGAAAATCCAGAAGAGACGATTGGCTTAATTCCTTGTGCGGAAGGTGGCAGTACGCTGGATGAGTGGCATGTAGATCAGGCTCTTTTTAGACATGCTATAACAGAAGCAAAATTTGCTATGGAGAATAGTGAATTAACAGGAATTCTTTGGCACCAAGGAGAAAGCGATAGTATGAATGGGAAGTATAAAGTCTATTACCAAAAATTACTTTCAATTATGAAGGCTTTTAGAGAGGAATTAAATGCCCCCAATATACCGATCATTATTGGTGGCTTAGGAGATTTTCTAGGTAAAGAGGGGTTCGGAAAAAATTGTACAGAATATAATTTCATCAATCAAGAATTGCAAAAATTTGCTTTCGAACAAGATAATTGTTACTTTGTCACAGCAGAAGGTTTAACATCTAATCCTGATGGTATTCATATCGATGCAATTTCACAAAGAAAATTTGGCTTACGATATTTTGCAGCTTTCTCTAATAGGCAGCATATATTAAATCCATTAAATAATGAAAATGAATGGACCAAGCTTCATAATGAACGACCACATACCCAAACGGAAAAGATATATATGGCAAGTCTGGAATTGGCGTTAGGCAAAATTTCCTATTCTCAATTTGAAACACATCTGAAACAAATCTCTAAGGGGTAAGGTGTAGCATAATAGTATATGAGTTCGAGGTGTGAGGAGGGCATTTTTTTGATTCCACTACTAATTTTAGGTCTATTAAAGCAAAAACCGGGTTCCTATGGGTACGAATTATTAGCTTTAATGGAGGATCGTCACTATAAATATATCGTAAACTATACAAAAGGATCCTTCTATTATAATCTGCAACAATTAGAAGAAAAGCAATATATTAAAAAAATTGATCAACTGGATGACACGAGAGAAAAGCATAATTATATCATTACAGAACGAGGAAACAAAGAATTCGAAAAATTAATGGTAAAGTATGGATCTAAGACCGATTATATCAATTTCTCTTTTTATGCAGCGATGTTATTTGCTAACGAATATAAAAAAGAGGAATTTATAAAGCTAATAAAAATACAAATTGAACAAACGAAAAAGAAAATTTTTTTATTAGATCAAACACTTCAACATAATGAAGCTATCCCTACTTATTTTAAAAAGATGTTGGAAAATTCCCGTTCTCATCATGTCGTAAACGTGCAATGGTTTGAAGAATTATTAAAGGATACTACTAGTGAAAGCACATCTAAATAATCGAACACACCCCAGAAAGAAGACATCTAGCTATTATGAAGCTTGAGGAGGATTTGTTTTGCTGAGGTCTATCGTTATCAAAGAAATTGAAAGCAAATGGACAGAATCTATCTTTCTAAAGAGAATGAAGGGAAAAGGGATAGTTGGTATATAGCATTTTTAAATATCAAAAGGAAAGATGCCATGAGGATATTAGAGCGTCCATTCGAGAAAACGGATTTTTATCAGAGCGAAAAGAATGTTATATGATATTTATTGATCTGCTCCAACGGACGACGCTCTCCTAAAAAAGCCATCGTATACTGCTATGTTTCCTAGGATGTAAAGAATAAATCTTCTTCTTTTTTGGACTGCAGAGAAATAAAAAGGCTACTCGGCATTCTGGCTGAAAGCTTCGGTAGAAATATGGGAATTAAATCAGTTTGAAACTTTGCAACAAAATCTTATAAAAATTTGAAAGCGGGAGTACACATGATTACCTTAAAATCTAAAAGAGAAATTGAGTTGATGGCTGAATCTGGATCGTTATTAGCCGATGTTCATATCCATCTACGAGATTTTATCAAGCCGGGAATTACTAGCTGGGACATTGAAGTTTTTGTGCGTCAATACATCGAAAGTCATGGAGGTATTGCTGCCCAAATTGGATTTGAAGGTTATAAGTATGCTACATGTATCAGTGTGAACGACGAAATTTGTCACGGATTTCCTAAAAAACAAGTCTTAAAGTCAGGTGATTTGGTTAAAGTTGACATGTGTGTCAATTTAAATGGCGCGATCTCGGACTCTTGTTGGGCTTATGTAGTAGGTGCAAGCACACCGGAAGTTGACAATTTGATGGCGGTAACTAAAAAAGCTCTTTATCTTGGAATCGAGCAAGCACAGGTTGGTAATCGGACTGGGGATATTGGTCATGCGATACAAGCTTATGTAGAAGCACAAGGGTACAGCGTCGTACGAGATTTTATTGCTCATGGAATTGGACCTAGTATCCATGAGGAACCTTTCTTTGCTCATTATGGGACACCTGGGAAAGGGGTTCGTCTGAGAGAGGGAATGGTCATCACGATTGAACCCATGGTGAATGTAGGTGATGGGCAAGTAAAGATGATGTCTAATGGATGGGAAGCAAGAACTCTAGATGGCAGTTTAAGTTGTCAATATGAGCATAGCTTGGCAATCACTAAAGCTGGGCCGTTAATTCTAACATCTCAAGGAGAAGAAGGAACTTATTAAACGAAATATATGATTTATAAATCGGCATTAATGGATAAGGATAGAAAAGTATTTTTATTTTAGCGGCAACCGGTGCTCCTTTTCTTTTATCCAATAAATCGCATGAAAAGAACGATTTTTCGTAATTTCATACGACTTTTTCTAGGGACTTATGTCACAGCTCCTTTGCGCAGACAGTACGATTGGTAGATATGTTCCCGTCTACCGATAGCCCCAAAAACGCAGTAGATATGTTTCCGAGAACGGGCAGGTTCGAATGACATTCATTCTGTCCTCTCAAGCCATGTGGAATGTGTGGTCTTGTTGACCAAGTAAGATTAAACAAATATCAGAACGACTCAGGAAATATCCTGAGTCGTTCTTTTTAAGTAGATGAACAAAAGCTAGCGATTACGAGAAGAAGGCGCATTTTAATGTAATAAACTAAACGCGACAACTTAATCTTGATAATAAGCAATAGGTTGCATATAATATAGGTAACCTATTACCTATTGTGAAAGGGAAATGCTGATGGAGGCCCCAGAAAATCCTAGACATCTATTATTTGGTGGAACATTTATTCTAGCGAACAAACTCCAATTTGCAGGAGACAAATCTGTCACTGGATTAACCACGAAACAATGGTTTTTACTAATGAATCTTAGAGAACTTTCTAAAGTGAGTGTACCTAGTGTCAATGAATTAGCGAGTACGATGAATACATCAAGACAAAATATTGCCAAGATGCTCGACACAATGGAAAAAGAAGGACTTGTATCAGTTAGTCAAAGTGCCCAAGATAAGCGAGTCAAAGAAGTTTTTATAACAAAAAAAGGACAACAATTGGCAAAACAAAGTGAAAAAGAAAGTCAAGATTTTCGAGATAAAGTTTTTACAGGAATAACAGACAATGAATTGGCAATTGCTTCTCAAGTCACACTAAAAATGATAGAGAATCTGGAACGCATAATCAAGGAGATGGATCATGATGAAGGATAACCTAGCGGTTGTATACTTTTCTAAACATGGGATGACAGAAAAATATGCCAGATGGATTGCAGAAGAGTTGAACGCAGCACTTATCGACGGGAAAAAAGTCAAAGACGTAGAATTGCGTAAATATTCATTTGTCATTTTTGGCGGTCCTATTTATGCTGGGAAAATCACTGGTGTTGATTTACTGAAACGAAACCTTTTCGATCATCTGGTTGTATTTACAGTTGGTCTGAGCGATCCCGTCGGTACGGATTATGCTGATTTAGATAAGAGTCTTCAAAAATTAAAAAGCATTCCCGAAGGTATTTTTCATTTTCGAGGCGGAATCGATTATACACAATTAAGCATGGCAAATAAACTGCTGTTAAAAGTGATAATAAACTCGTTAAAAAAAGTACCTGATGCTGAACTTACTTCGGAAAACAAAGCATTGATCGAAACATATGGACAGACGGTCGATTTTAGTGATAGAACCGCTATTGAACCGTTGGTAGCTTATGTAAGAAAGTTAGTTGAGAAGGAAAGTTAAACTGATAAAGTCATACACTTAATGAGGTGGATGATTCATCTTACATATGGATTGAATGGATTGTTAAAGACGTCTCTGCAAAAGAGTCGTCTTTTTGTTTTCAAAGGCAAACCAATTTAATCAAAATTGGTAACTTCTGAAGTAGATGATTGATTCATTCTCCATTTTACTTTCAAACAGGGAAATAGTAAACTTGAGGAAAATCAATGCGATAGTTTTTCACTCACCGTTCAAGACATTCGGTTGAAAAAATAACAAAAATCCTGCAAAACGGATGCTTATCGGGTTTTCTTCGAACAGGATTGACCAGAGAAACAAGGAGAGTTGCTAGAGACGTGCTACTAAGTTTTTTTACAGGAAATCCAGTTTATATTTGCTTGCAGTCTAATTTAGGCAGAGGAGAAGGCTATGGATAAACTTTATTTGGAAGACATAGAAGAGATTATCGCACATCGATACGACAATGGCGCCGATTACTGGACGACTGAGGACCGAAAATTATTGAAAGGGGCTCCGTTTACCACGTTAGAAAGTCCAATGTACTTACTTGAACTGGGAGTGTCTCCCCAGGATGCGATCCTAACAGAAACAGCGGAGCTGATTTTCAGCACTTGGAGAGAAGATGGTCGTTTCAAAACTTCCCCATCTGGTGGGCTGTATCCTTGCCATACGGCGTTAGCCCTAAGGAACCTGTGTGTTCTCGGTTATGCGGAAGATCAACGGCTTCTTAAGACCTTCGACTATTTTATTTCCACACAGCAAGAAGATCGGGGTTGGAAATGCAACAAGTATAGCTTTGGTCGAGGACCTGAAACGGAGCATTCTACACCGATGACGACTTTAACGTTATTAGATGCCTTTCGCTATAGTCCATTCGGAAAGAATCAAGCGGTTATCCATCCTGCGATCGAGTTTCTGTTGACGCATTGGAGACTGAAAAAGCCAATCAGTCCTTGTCATTATGGCATTGGCACGCTGTTCATGCAGACGGAATATCCTTTTAGGGGATATAATCTCTTTTATTATCTGTATGTTTTATCCTTTTACCCTTATGCGAAACGAGATGAGCGCTTTTTGGAAGCGTTACACCAATTTGAAACAAAATTAGTAGAGGGCAAAGTCATTGTAGAACGTGTTGTGCCGAAGTTAGGAAAGATGAATTTTTGTAAAAAGGGACAGGCCAGTCAATTAGCAACGAAACGTTATCAAGAAATATTAACCAACTTAGCATAGCATTTTTGGCAATTCAGCAGAACAGGAGGCAAGAAAATGACAGAAACTTGTTTGACACTTCGTCCATTGACCAATGAGATCGAACTAGTCGATCGCTGGTTAAGAAAAGAGTATATCAAGAAATGGCTTGGTTCGGCAGAAGATTGGTTGACGGAAATCAGAAATGAAACAGGAGAATTTGATTATATCCATCATTTTATCGTCCTTCTTGATGATAAGCCCATCGGATTCTGCCAATATTACGTGTGTGAAAAGACCGTTAAAGGGTACCCATGGGAACATGAGCCGGCTGGAACATTTGGCATTGATTATTTCATTGGGGAAGAGACGTATCTCAAAAAAGGATTTGGAAATATGTTGATCAAAGCACTCGTCATCCATATCATGAGCCATGAACAGGCTCGTCGAATCATTGCAGATCCAGTGCCAGAAAATCAAGTTTCAATCGCTGTGTTGGAAAAAACGGCTTTGAATTGGATGAAGGAACTGGGCTTTATTTCAAAGATCTTTCAGAATGAATGTTGAAAAGCAAGGCAGTTACGAAAACTATGCTTTTTATCTAAGAAGTAAATAGGTGTGTTGAAGCGGACTAGAGACGAAAAGAACTTTTCTTTAAAAGTGTTCTTGGTGCAGAAACGAAAGTGAACCTGGTAAAGGAGTCAGAAGAATGGATCGATATGTTGCTTTATTAAGGGGAATCAATGTCGGCGGGAAAAATAAGTTGAGTATGTCTGAATTAAAAGAAGAATTAAAGAAAGACGAATTTACAGATGTTGTCACTTATCTAAACAGTGGCAATGTTATCTTTTCCAGTAACAGAGAGGACCCACAGATTTTAGCCAATAAAATGAGAACAAGGATCAAGCTCGGCTTTGAGTTAGACATTCCCATTCATGTGATTTTACAAGCCGAACTAAAAGAATTATTAGCAAATGCTCCTGAATGGTGGGGAGATGAGAACAAAGAAATTTATGACAACGTCATATTTATGATGAAGCCATTGTCTTTTGAAGTTTTACTGACTGAGATTGGTGAACCAAAAGCGGACTTTGAAAGAGTGTATCCTTATAAAGACATTGTCTTTTGGTCCTTTATTCGCAAAGAACATCAAAAAACAAATTGGTGGGCAAAGACCGCAAAGCCAAAGGTAAAGGATCAACTGACCATCCGAACAGCCAATACTGTAAGAAAAATTGTTGACATGTGATCAAAGAAAGTCCTGTCAATTATTGGCTGATTCCGCTCTTAAACTCATTGTGAAAGGTTTAGGTAGTGTTCTCTAATTACTGGGTTTTATTGGTCATAAATTGACTTTGAGTGTCGCTTTTTTCAAAGCATGGAAGAAATCAATTGAATGCAAAACTATTCTGAAAATTTTAATTCTCCGAAGAAGGAGCCTTGTAATCTATTTTTAATGGATTTATGCTTATTCTTGAAAGGAGAATGATGATGAAAAAAGCAGAATTGCATGAGTTGATTACGAGTACCCAGCCAAATATTTGTCAAATTGTTGCTTACAAGAACCACGAAGAAGTCTATTCAGATGAATGGAATCATTATCAGAGAAATGATACTTGCCATGTGATGTCGGCGACAAAAAGCGTAGTATCGTTGTTGATCGGAATCGCCATCGATCAGGGAAAAATTTATAGTATTGAAGATAAAGTCCTTGATTATTTTCCTGATTATAGCGTGAAACGAGGCGAAAAAACGATCTATGACGTGACCATCAAACACTTACTCACCATGCAGGCACCTTATAAAGGAAAAGGAGATCCTTGGACAAAAGTCTGTACTAGCCAAGATTGGACGAAAGCTTCTTTAAACTTTTTGGGTGGAAGAAAAGGGTTGACGAATCAATTTGATTATCGAACAGTTTGTCTGCATATTTTGACTGGTTTATTATGCCAAGCAACAAAAATGACCACGGTTGATTTTGCAAACAGCTATTTATTTGAACCCATCGGCGTTAGTCGACATCACAATTACCATGCCGAAACAGCAGCAGAACACAAGCAGTTCACTATCGGAAAAGAGCCAAAGGAGCCGGTTTGGTTTTGTGATCCATTGGGTGTTGGTACAGCTGGTTATGGTTTGTGCTTGTCAGCCAGCGATATGGCGAAAATTGGCGAACTCTGCTTGAACCAAGGCCGACACAAAGGAAAACAAATTGTCTCTGCTGAATGGATCGCAGAAATGAGTACACCAACGCAGCCAGCTCTAATCCAATTTCAGCAGATGCACTATGGGTATTTATGGTGGATACTAGACCCAAAGCAGAATGTCTATTCAGCAATTGGCAATAGCGGCAATGTCATTTACGTTGATTCGAAAAACAAACTGGTTATTGCTGTAACCGCGTATTTCAAACCTACGGTCCTTGATCGGGTCGACTTTGTAGAAACGTATGTGAAGCCATTTGTCCTGACAGAAATAGTCTGAGCCCTTCACTTATTGAAGGGACGAAT
The DNA here is from genome assembly GCF_005234805.1 of Enterococcus sp. ARL09-542. Lineage (NCBI taxonomy): Bacteria > Bacillati > Bacillota > Bacilli > Lactobacillales > Enterococcaceae > Enterococcus > Enterococcus sp. ARL09-542. The sequence goes on along the minus strand of NZ_QPQX01000009.1, from coordinate 52,506 downwards.
GGAAAGGAGCGGCGACTGCGTTCCATGAGAATCTTCTTAAAAGAACGTTGAACGAATGAGCATTTCTTGGACAGATACCAACACAAATTAACGATAACGGAGGAACTCTATGGTCAAGGCAACGATTCGTGCCAGTATTGATCAGGATATCCAAAAGATATGGCAAATTGTCACCAATCTTCAGGACTATTCCTGGCGAAGTGATTTAAGTAAAATTGAGGTGATCAATGAAAGGCAGTTTATCGAATACACAAAAAGCGGGTATCCCACAACATTTACGATTATCGACAAAGAGCCTTTCACGTTGTATTCATTTACGATGGAAAACACAAATATGCGAGGGCGTTGGCAAGGAAAATTCACCAAATCAGGTGCTCAGACAGATATGATCTTTACGGAAGAGGTAACGCTGAAGAAGTTTTATTTGAAACCATTTGCTAAAAGATATTTGAAGAAGCAACAGGAGAAATATCTCGCAGATTTGACAGCAATCCTAAAAAGAGAGAAAGAAGTTACGGAAAAATCCCATTGAAATGTATTTCGTTGCTGGCTGCCAACCGCAGCAGACTGCAGCACATCAAGCATAGAACAGACAAGAAAATGACTTGAGACAATCACAAAAGAAAAAGTTTTAAAGGAGTTGACCAATGTTTACTTTCGAGAGAGTGACTGACGCAAATGAACAGGAAGCTGTTTCCATCTATTTAAATAATCAGCCGTACTTTTCTTTAACGGATGATGTGGCTTCCTTGCAGTTATTAAAACAAGATATGGTAGATAAGCCTGAATCAGTAAAGAAAGAAAATGAACGCTTTTTTTTAGTTAGAAAGGATACAAAGCCGGTGGCGATCATTGACTACTTAGTTGACTATCCAGAAGAGCAAACCGCTTATATTGGATTATTGCTGATCAATGAAAAGAGGCAAGGACACGGGAAAGCAATCGTTCATAAATTAGAAGAAATTCTTCTTTCTGAAGGGATGACGAAACTAGCCTTGGCCGTTTTATTGAATAATCAACCAGCGGGTAAATTTTGGCGATCGTTAGGTTTTCGGCCCACTAAAGAAACCATTGCTCAAATGAATCAAAAGAAAGTCAAGGTTCTTTCTTACGAAAAAATTTTTGTTCACCCAAGATCAAGGAACTAGCGAGTCTATTTTCAATAAGCAAAACGTCAGTTGACTCTCTACTTGAGATAAGGGTCAAGATGCAATGAGGAGGGGTATCATGTATTTTTGCACACCACGTTGTTTTATCCGTGATTTTAGGATCGAAGATATCCCAACAGTTATGACCTATAGAAATGATTTAGAGTGGATGAAGTACCAAGGTTTCAAAAACAGGAAAAAGCTGCGTATATCAAAGAACTGCTGCATACAAAAAGTTTTTCTGAAGGCAAAAATTTAGCAGTTGTGCACACTTTAGATGAACGGCTGATCGGTGATATCTATTTAAAAAATGAAGCAGATTTTTTCTGGATCGGTTACACGATCCATCCTCATGAGTCTCAAAAAGGATACGGCTCAGAAGTGATTCAAGCGACGATACAGTGGCTGTTTGATCAAGGTGTTCAATCAGTAAAAGCAGAGGTAGCGTCTGGAAATCTAGCTTCGATAAAACTTTTAGAAAAACTTTTTTTTCGTTAGTCAAAACGGAAGAAGACGCACTCTATCAGTTGCATCGCCTTGACTACCCACAACAGAAAAATAGGATAAAACAGGAACAGTGAATCAGAAAGTTCTCTTCAAACAATAAAAATCTTTTTACCTTGTTAAGAAGCCTAGGCTAACTTGGTAAAAAGATTTTTTTTGACGAATCCGCTTCACGTTTCTTTGACAAAAGAGTTGGTAAGTGCTCCTAATTTGGTGATGGTTCGAGCAAAGATTACGCTTTTCTATTTTCTCCATTTATTTAATGCGGGCATCATTCGCTCAAATACGGGGAATAAGATCAAATAAAACAGGAAGTTTCCGCTAGCATGAAACAAATCAAATACGAAGCCTTGAAGATAATAGGCTGTAAAAGAAGGAAACTGATAAAGCCAGACTTCCATCATAGAAACGATCAAACCGTATAGAATACCACAAATGAACGCTAGAAGTGCTTGGATTAAGCGGCTTTGCTTTATGAGAGATATTTTTCCTCCCAGATGAAAAAAAGTAATCATAGCAGCCAGTGCTACAAATTGGCTGATCGTCCAAGGCCCCATCCCTAAATAGATATTTGTACCAAGCAAACTCAATAAAGCAACGATCAAAGCATCAGACAAACTGCCTGCCAGGGCTAATAAAAATAAAATAGCACTCATGGGCTGAACGTTGGGGATCCAGACAAAAAATAAGCGTCCAACGATACAAGACGCAGTAAGGAGTGCTAATAGAGAAATTTTTTGAACAGAAAATATATGGCTATGAGGCTGGAACATCGAAATCGCCGTCTTTCTAATTGATAATCATTCTCATTATACATGAAAAAAAATAAATTTCAAGATTGAAAAACACATTATGTAGTGTGATAATGAATTCCGGACACAATATGTTGAGTATGGGAAGGTGGCACAAAAAATGAAATACAGTAAACAAACGATAAGCAAGCTAAACGAGGACATTCATATGTTCCCAGAAGTCTCAGCAATCACTACTGAGATGACGAACACATTTGAAGGAATTTCTCGCTTGATCATGCTCGATCGCTATTCTTTCAAGGATCAAAACCACCAAACATTAGATAAGGGTGATTTGGTTATTTTAACCACAAAAGAAGATCCTCAATATCCTGCTCGAGGCATCGGATGGGTAAAGTCTATTGATGACGACATGGTCTCCATAGAGGTTGAAGAAGAGTATCGCTCAGCTATAGAAAATACTGCTGAACAAGTTAATGGTCTTGTCAAACGACGGAAAAATGAGATCGAAAAACCACTGGAACTTTATTTCGAACAAATCGCTCGCCGAGTCGCTAGAGGGATTTCCGATAAAGAGTTAGAGCAGGAGTTGTTTCTTGAGCAGTTTTATCAGCAGATTGCCGAACAAAATCTGATTCCGGCAGGTCGAGTACTTTATGGCGCTGGTACTAATTCTCAAGTTACCTATTTCAATTGCTTTGTGATGCCTTTCATTCACGACTCTCGTAAAGGAATCGCTGTACACAGACAAGAAGTGATGGAGATTATGAGTCGGGGCGGAGGAGTTGGTACTAATGGTTCAACCTTACGGCCAAAAGCTTGTGTGGTCCATGGTGTCAGCGGGCGATCCTCTGGTGCCGTCTCTTGGTTGAATGACTTAGCCAATTTGACGAATCTGGTCGAGCAAGGGGGAAGTCGTCGCGGCGCACAGATGATCATGATGGCTGACTGGCATCCAGACATTTTGGCGTTCATTATTTCTAAAATCCAGAATCCTGCAGTATTGCTGCAGTTAAACAAAACATTGAAAAATGACACTATCAAACAGTTAATCAATGAAAAACTTCATTTTGATCCTTTGTCAAAAATGGAAGAAAAAATGTATACCCATATTGCTCAGCTTCCAGAATCATCAGATACCGAGCAAAATGAAATGATCAAGACAGCAAAAGAAAAGCTACGGCATGGAGGAAGTTATACGGTTAAAAAAAGCGACTTCCTGACTGGAGCGAATATTTCTGTTTGTTTGACAGAAGAATTCATGGATGCAGTAAAGAAAGACGATTGGTATGCGCTGCGTTTCCCAGATATCGATAATTATTCCGAAGAAGAAATGGCGGAATACGATGCAAAGTGGGCAGAAGTCGGAGATGTGCGAGAATGGGAAGCCGCCGGTCATAAAGTAAAAACCTATCAAAGGATCAGGGCTCGTGAATTGTGGAATTTGATCACTTTTTGTGCCACGTACTCAGCTGAACCGGGTATCTTCTTTATCGATAATGCCAATAAAATGACCAATGCTACAGCCTATGGGCAAAAAGTGGTTGCGACGAATCCTTGTGGTGAACAGCCGTTAACACCTTATGCTGTATGTAATCTAGCAGCAGTCAATTTGGCAAACATGGCCGATCATCAAACGGGGACAGTTGATTTTGCTAAATTAAGAGAAACGGTTAAAACCGCGGTTCGTTTTCAAGACAATGTCATTGATGCGACCCCTTACTTCTTTGATAAAAATGAGCGCCAAGCGAAAGGTGAAAGACGTGTTGGACTTGGCATCATGGGCTTAGCCGATCTACTGATCTATTGTGAGAAAACTTATGGTTCAGCAGAAGGCAATCAATTAGTCGATCAGATTTTTGAGACGATTGCTATCACCGCCTATGAAGCCTCCATTGATTTAGCAAAAGAAAAGGGCAGTTTTCCATTTTTGATTGGGAAAGATGATCAAGAGACACAAGCATTACGAGAGAAGTTTATTGACACAGGGTATATGAAAAAAATGCCAGCCCATATTCGTGAAGGGGTGATGCAATTTGGGATTCGCAACTCACATCTTTTGACTGTCGCACCAACAGGATCGACGGGAACGATGACCGGTGTGTCAACAGGATTAGAGCCTTACTACTCCTTCTCCTATTTTAGAAGTGGCAGATTAGGCAAATTTATTGAGATCAATGCAGCAATCGTTGAAGAATATCTTGCGAATCATCCGGAACAAGACAAAGATCAGCTGCCAGACTTCTTCATTTCAGCAATGGAACTGTCCCCAGAAGAACATGTTGGTGTTCAATGTGCGATTCAACGCTGGGTGGATAGTTCGATTTCAAAAACTGTCAATGCACCGAAAGGGTATTCTGTAAGTCAGGTGGCAAAAGTCTATATGGATCTCTACGATGGTGGTGCCAAAGGCGGTACTGTATACGTGGATGGCAGCCGTGACTCACAAGTATTGACTTTGGAAGCAATCGACAATGAAATAAACACTCAAGTAGAACCAGCAGAAGATCAATTTACCACCCAAACGAATGAACCAGTGATTTCTGGTGACATTTGTCCCATCTGTCATGAAGGAACAATAGAAGAAATTGGCGGTTGTAGTACATGTACCAATTGTAAAATTCAATTGAAATGTGGTTTGTAAAAATAGATCATTAGTGATTGAAGAGATAAGAGATATACCTGTGTTTCAGTAAATATTTAGTATGTTTTTCGATGGATAAAAGAGTAGATTTTAATGACGTATGTCGGGAAGGAATAAATAAATGAAAAAATTGTTAGTCGTAATCGTGTTGTTAGGCGGATTATTTGTCACTAGTGGCTGTCAAGGAAATACGCGTACATCTTCAGAAAATACCCAAAATGCACAAAGTGTAGAAAGCACAGAACGTTCTGTTGATCAGAAACAATTAATAGCTACGATTGTTATCACGAATAAAGGTGAGGAAGTCACCTCAAAAGAAGTTGCTTTTCAAGAAAATGAATCACTACTGAAAGTAATGAAAGAAAACTTTACGATTGAAGAAAAAGATGGCTTTATCACTTCGATCGATGGAATGAGTCAAGATCAAAAGAACAATGTATTTTGGGTCTATACAGTCAATAATGAAATGAGTGATAAAGGTGCCCAAAATCTGCTTTTGAAAAAAGATGATACCATCACTTTTAATTTACAAGCATTCTGACTCACACGTTCGCGAGGTGTGACATAAGTTTTTCAACCGACGAACGTTCTGAATAATGAATTGAATGTTATATTGTGAAATTTGTGGGATTGTGCAATCAACGATTGACAAACGGTCAAAATCCAAGTAGATTTAATCAGGATGCTAAATTCTTTTATCAAAGTGATTTGTTTTATCAGATAAGAGAGGGTCTGGGAAAACGAGGTGGAAATAGTGAACCAAAAAGAAAAAATGCTTGAACTGATCAAAAAGAAACAAGGTGGTGGCCGATCGAAACAAATGGACACACCAAAAAATGATCGCAAGAATATGCGTAAAGGACCAAAGATTTACAATAAGTAATAAATGAGCACGACTCATTGAGTATAACTGCGTAAGGAAATCCTCCTTACGCAGTTTTTTGTCTCTTTTAGAGAGGGGTACCGACTGATTTTCTCAACACAAAGTACTCCTCGACTTCGCCGCTTTCCTTTTGTATGATTAAGGAAAAGAGAATAGGAACGGAGTGAGAAAATGAATGTGAAAGAGGCATTGATGGCTGGAGCAGAAAAAAGTATCTTTTTGAATGATATTGAAGTCGATCCGAAAACCATTAAAGCAGTATTGATCAATGAAGTCGTTCCCCTAGATCCAACAGATGATTTTTATGGGGCAACAGATGGCGCTTATCTTTCTACGACGTTGCCGTTGTTTCAACAAGCTGGGATCTATGTAGATTCTGCCCATGACTTATTGGATTTAGGGATTTATTTGACCAATGCGATCAAAACGCCAAAACACACGACGACAATTGAAACACAAACTATCACTGAAAATCTACCGCTATTAGAAAAAGAGTTGTCGTTATTTCCAAGTATTGAAGTGATTATGCTAATGGGGGATGTCGCCAAAAAAGCCTTCAATCAAATCGCCAAAAAGCAGCAAAAAAAGAATGCGATTCCCTCCGTTGCAACATATAAAATACGCCAGAACGAAATCTACTATGGAAAGATCCGCTTATTGCCTTCTTATATTATGACAGGGAAGAATGTATTGATCGAAAAATCTAAAGTCACGATGGCAGCCGAGGATATCGCGAAAATGTATCAAGTGATTACGAAGGAATGATTTGATTAGCAGACGATCCCATGAGCTCGCAGGATGACAGATCTTCCGCTGAAATTATAGGACACACTGGTGTAAGGGACTTCCAGCGAACTCATGCGAACCTTTCTGTACAAGTATTTTCGGATCTGCTATACTTAAGGAAATCATTTACTGAAGGAGGAAAAGTCATGACAGCGGCAATGAAATTGTGGATCGATCTTTTGAATCGTTAATTTAATACTATTCAAAAGTCTAGGTGATCGCGATTTCAAGGGATGAGTGTCTACTTTTCCAATTATTTATGAAGGGATAGCGCCAGGCTATGCCTTTTTTGTGTTTTCCTTTTTCCTAGACGAGAGAGGGAGATCATTCATGGAAACATTAACAGTCCAATTCAAACAGATCAAAAAACAATATGGCGCTAAAGAAGTCTTGTCAATTGAGGCGTTATCCGCCTATCATGGAGAACGAATCGGGATCATTGGTAGAAATGGTGAAGGAAAGTCAACACTGTTAAAATTAATTACTGGAGAAATCCAGCCCGATAGTGGCACGATTCAGACAACCACGACCTTTAATTATTTTGCCCAAATTGGAGGGATCGAGGATTCTTACGATTTTTCATCCGTTGACTGGGAAATCATGAGCCGCTTTTCGTTACCAAAACATTCAATGGATAGCTGGAGCGGTGGGGAAGCCGCAAAGACACGATTGGTTCGAACACTATCGAACTATGAAATGGGTCTTTTGTTGGATGAACCTACCACCCATCTGGATCAGAAAAGTATTTCATTGCTTATTGAGGAGTTGAGGCATTACTATGGTACATTGCTTTTTGTCAGTCATGATCGGGTTTTCTTGAACCAATTAGCAACGAAAATTTGGGAAATTGATCAGGGGTGTGTACGGGAATATCACGGAAACTTTGATGCGTATAAACAGCAAAAGAAAATGGAATTACTGCATCAAAAACATGCGTTTGAAAGTCACTTGAAAGAAAAGAAGCGCTTGGAAGCGGCGATTGAAAGTAAACTTCAGCAAGCTGAAAAGATTAGTAAAGTCTCTAAAAAAATGCAGCAGAAAAATAGTCGTCCTGATCGATTGGCATCATCCAAACAAAAGGATACAATTCAAAAGAATCTTCATAAAACAGCAAAGGCAATGAAAAGCCGTTTGGATCATTTAGGTGAGCATCATTCATTGACTGAGCCGAGACAAATTATTTTTGCAGCACCAAAAGGCATAGAAATTCATAATCCTTATCCGATAAAAGGACACAACGTTTCAATTCAATATGAACAGAGAGTTTTGTTTGATGATTGTGATTTTCAATTTGGATTAGGAAAGCGTATCGCGATTGTAGGTGCAAATGGTTGTGGAAAAACGACTTTATTGAATCATATTTTAAATGATGGTAAAGGAATTGTCTTATCTCCTAAGGTAGTTTTTGCTAGTTACCAACAATTGTCCTATAAAATGACTGAATCGGAATCAATTCTTGTTTATTTAATGAAACAAACCGATTATTCTGAATCATTTGTCAGAAGTATTTTGCATAACCTTGGTTTTTATCAAACAGAAATTTTAAAGCCCGTAAAAAAATTGAGCGGAGGAGAAGCGACACGAGTTCAAATTGCGCTACTTTTTGTTAAACCAGCAAATGTTCTCATTTTAGATGAACCAACTAATTTTATTGATCTTCCTACGATTGTAGCCCTGGAAAAACTAATGAGGGATTATCTTGGAACAGTTATATTTACTTCTCATGATCAATTATTTGTTGATCAAGTTGCTAATGAGGTCTATCAAGTCGTCGATCAAAAACTTAAAAAAATCACTTAAACGTATGGCCATTTTCTTAATCGCATATGCTCGTAACGTTGAACGCAAAATCGTGAAAGGGTTTGCTGCAACTGCTTTAATGTGGTAAAGTATAGTCATAATTGAATGAACAGGTGATGAAGTTCGGCATAGCTGATAGTACACAATCAGTGCTATAGGTATGACTGGAAAAGAGTAAATAAAATCAATTGAACAGGCTAAAAATAACCGCTTTTGTAGGTTTATTTAAGTTGCCTAGCTATTGATTTTATCTTACTCTAACTTCTCTTTTCACGGAAGCGATGGGTAACCATCGCTTTTTTTTATTCTTTTATAGTAATCACGCAAAAGGAGGACCAAAGAAAACTATTCAGTTACACAAATAATCAATCAAAGGAGCAGAAAAATGCGAAACAAAATGAAAGACTTCATTAAACAGCCAAAAATCTATCAACAAACCGATACCCCATTCTGGACAGATGACTATATTTCTCAGAAAATGCTAGAAAATCATTTGGATCCGAGTATAGATGGGGCCAGTCGAAATCGGTCCTTTATCAAAAAATCTGCTAGCTGGATCTGTCAAAAAGTCCCACCAGCAGATTATCCAAGCCTTCTTGATCTAGGGTGTGGACCAGGGCTCTATTCAGAATTGTTTGCTGAATCTGGCTATCAAGTAACAGGGGTAGATTTCTCAAAGCGATCGATCGACTATGCAAAAGAGTCTGCACGAAAAAAACAGTTGCCTATTTCCTACCTAAAACAAGACTACCTTGAGATGGAATTGACAGAAACTTTTGATTTGATCGTGATGATCTATTGCGACTTTGGTGCATTATCTGCAAACGATCGACATCTGCTGACAGCAAACATTTATCGCTGGTTGAAGCCTGGCGGAAAATTCTTGCTAGATGTCTTTAGTGCAACGAAATATGATCAGACTGTAGTGCAGCAATCATGGGAGTACTCAGAAGGAGCTGGCTTTTGGAGCGAGAACTCCTATCTTGCATTGAATAAGACCAGTAAATATCCCAACTTTGTCTGGCTAGATCAAACAATGGTGATCACTCAAGAGGATCAGATAACTTACAATGTGTGGACTAGTTGTTTTACAGAGCACTCATTGGCTGCCGAACTGGCTGCGGTTGGATTTAAAGAGTATCAGCTTTATAGCAACGTTTGTGGCGAAAGCTATACGAAAGAGAGTGAAACAATCGCGATGTTGCTAAAGAAGTAAACGGTAGGGTTACATTTTAGGGGACAATTCGCTAAAATGAAGAGGAGGGATAAAATGAAAAAAGTCTTATTGTTTCTGATGAAGCTTCCTTTTTCTGCCCATCAAATTAATGCAGATTTGTGAAGGAATATAGGGTAACAATCAAACAAGATTTGTTCAATAAATATAAAACTGCAGAAACATCGTTGAGAGGAGGCGTATCATGGAAGAATTACAAAAAATACCGAATGTAGGAAAGGTTCTTGCCGAACACTTGCATGCGATTGGCATCGATTCGGTGGAGAAAATGAAGTCTGCAACAGCAGAAACCATTTTTATGCGTATTCGTACCCAGCGGGATCCCGGGGCTTGTCTACACATGCTCTATGGGATTGAGGGAGCAATACAAGGAATTCCTAAAACGCAGATTTCAGCTGCGAGAAAGCAAGAATTGCGAACGTTTTTCCAGACTGTTTCTTGATTGATTTGCAAAAGGAGTCAAACCAATCAGATTTGTGATCTAAAACACAAAAAAGAAGGACCATACAATGCCTGACAACTTCCGTGAAAAACATTGGAAGTGTCTGATTGATTGTTCGATCTTTTTTGTTTTTTAGGGCATAGCTTTATGCTAATTACCTTTAAGCAGTTCTCTCAAAGTAGGCATTTCTTGGACTTGGTATTTTTCTTTAAAGGCGGCGATTTCAGCTGCCGAAAATTTTTCTGGATCCAATTTCAATTCCTCTACAGGAAGTGGACGAGCATTTTCGATCTTGATATCAATAACTACAGGGCCGTTGCTGGTTTTTGCTGCATCAAAAGCAGGTGTTAGGTCTTCGTAACGAGTGATGGTATATCCTTTTGCACCAAGTGCTTCCCCAACTTTCCCAAAGTCTGCGCCTTCTAGAAAGACTCCAAATTTCTTTTGTTCGGTATCCTCTTGTTCTGCTTCAATAAATCCAAAAGAATCATTAGAGAAGACGATATTGACGATTGGTAATTGGTATTTGACTTGGGTCAAAATATCCTGCATTTGCATGGCGAAACCGCCATCCCCACTCAATGTAAAGACTTGGCGATCGGGGAAACTCAATTGGGCGGCAATTCCTCCTGGAACACCGTTCCCCATCGTAGCGAACCAGCCAGAAGTGGTAAAACGCTGTTCTCCTGTCATGTCTAAATGTCGAATACTGTTGATCGTCACATTTCCGACATCACTGACGAAAATCGCATTCGGCTCGGCAATGCGGTTAATTTCTTTGAAGATCGGTTCTGGACGAAGAGGAGCTTGTTGATTGGTGTCAAAGTGATGGCGCCAAGCATGCCAGCGAACAATGTTTTCTTGATTTGCTGCCAGCCATTGGTCTGCTGGTCGCTCGGTTCCTAGGGTGACCCATTGATTCAACGCAGTGATCCCATCGCCTAACACCGAGACATCTGTGTTGTGCCGACGTCCAAATTTCGAGGAGTCAATGTCAACTTGAACAAAATTGGCTTTCGGATTAAAGAAACGACGACCAAATGGAAAATCGCTCCCCACGAAGACAATCAGATCCGCTTCGGCTAGTGCTTCGTTCGCAGGTTTTGTGGCAACTCTTCCGGCAAAGCCAAGAAAATTCTTATACATATCAGGAACGATTCCTTTCGCCAAAACAGAAGCCGCAACTGGCATTGAAAAGAACTCGGAAAATTCTTTGATCGCTGAAAATCCGCCGAATACCCCTTGTCCAATATAAAGAACGGGTTTTTTTGCTTGTTCAAAATAGGGGAGGGCAGCTTTTAAGTCTGCTTCATTAGGTAGGATGACCCCAGTTTTATAGTTTTTGGCTGTGGCGATCTCTTGGGCTTCAATCTCTTTAAAGCCAAAATCAACGGGAATCGTCACGACAGCGACGCCCCGAAATTTATAGGCAGCCTTGATAGCTTCATCTACCACGTGTGGTAGACTTTCAGGGGACATGACCGTTCGATTGTAGATGCTGACATCCGCAAACATCGGATTTTCATTCATTTCTTGGAAATCATTGTAATTCATTGAACTTGATGCCACTTGACCGAGTAATGCTACTACGGGCACATTATCCATTTGAGCATCATACAATCCATTGATTAGGTGGGTAGCTCCAGGGCCTGCTGAACCAAAGACAGCCCCGACTTTACCAGTTAGTTTGGCATCAGCAGCGGCGGCGAGAGCGCCTGCTTCTTCATGGCGAACTTGGATATAGCGAACGGATTCGCGTTCTTGGTATAGTGCATCCATTGTGGAATTAAATGAACCGCCGGGAATGCCATAAATGTGATCGATCCCCCAAGCCTCAAAGACTTTTACCATGGCGACACCTGCATTGATTTTTGTCATTTTCTTCACTCACTTTCTCCTCTTTCTTTCAGTATAAAGTATTCTAAAAAAGACAACAAAAAATGTGACTCGACTCACAAGGGAAACTCCCGGTTATCAGCAATCAAATTCAACAGAGGAAAAATAGTACAAAGAATAGAAAACCTGCAAAAAAAGATGCACCTGTGTCAGATGCATCTAAAATCATGGTACCCTTATTCAGTCATCAGAGGCTTGTTCGCTAAAAGCCCTAGAAGTATGCGATTCTTTATGAAACTAATTGGATAATTCTGTGATAAAACGAGCCGCGATTTCTTTGGGGCGGGTAATCGCACCGCCTACAACGATACCTGCAACCCCTAGACGCTGAACTTGTTTGGCTTGTTCAGGAGAATGAATTCTTCCTTCAGCGATGACGGGCAACTGTTCAGCAACAAGTTGTTGGATCAGTTCGAGATCGGGTCCATCTGTTGGCTCACGGTCTTTGGTATAACCCGCTAATGTTGTGCCAACAAAATCGACCCCAGCTTGGTAAGCATTGCGGCCTTCTTCAAAAGTCGCAATATCTGCCATCAGCAGCTGGTCAGGATACTTTTCTTTGATTTTTTTGATAAATGCATTGATGGTTAGACCATCGTGCCTTTTTCGCAAAGTACAATCCAGCGCAATGACTTCGACACCGGTTGCAACTAATTCATCTACTTCGCGCATCGTAGCAGTGATGAACGGTTCTTCAGGTAGGTAGTCTCTTTTTATGATACCGATGATTGGCAAGGACACTTTTTCTTTGATTTGCTGGATGTCTCGTACAGAGTTGGCACGAATTCCGACCGCACCTGCTTCTTGAGCTGCCACCGCAAAAAGAGGGATCACGCCGCCTTCTTCGGTATAAAAGGGTTCCCCTGGAAGAGCTTGACAAGAAACGATCAAGCCACCAGATATTGCTTGTAAAAATTCTGTTTTGTTCATGGATACAGACTCCTTTTCTCGATTTGGTAGCTAGCGCTACGAATGCTACTAAGTTGATTTTGTCAATTTTGTTAATTTTTCAATTAAGTCAGCTATTCAAAGCGGCTTCTACCTTTGACTTCTTCAAAGGGACTATAGCATGGAAAAATGGCTTTTGTAAATGATTTCTCTCGGAAGCAGTCAAACGGCCAATGACTGCGAGGGCTGTGAAGATCCTTCTCGTTTTACTGAAAACCGCCGCTCATTCTCAAAAGGAACACTTCAAGCAAGAAACAAAATAAGTTTAGGGCTTTTTCTCATCAAAAAAGCTTTCCCAGAATTCAGATTCTGCACTGAGACAGAAATGATTCTGGGAAAGCACTTTTCAGTTGCAATTATTTTGTAGCGGCTCGTTTGAAAACAGGAATTTCATTATTAGAGCCATAATCATTCATAGTGATTTCTTTTAAGCGAGTCAGATCTTCTTCTGAAATTGTAAAAGCAACATCGGCGTTGTTCTTCATATGTTCCATGGATACTGTTTTTGGTAAAGGAAGGAGATCTAGTTGGAGACAATAGCGAATCGCTAGCTGCGGTACTGATACATGATATTTTTTAGCCAAAGAACGAAAGGGGCCCGCAAACATTTATTAGTCGAAGAATGAGAAAATTTGCGGCAACGTTTTGAGGAACTAAAAGGGACTTTGAATCGTTTAGATAACAAAATCAAGTACTATGACGAGCAATGGCAAGAGTAAGGATTGCTGCATTCCCGAAAGACGAAGGGCGTGCAGCAGTCCTTTTTTAACTATTGTTTGTTTTCTCAGAGATTACGGTATTTATCAATGTCCAATGGCTGGTTTTCCGGTAATAATTCGTAGTCAAGCTGATTCGATTCATCATCATGGATAATGTGCAGCAATTGGTTTGAATCCTTGATGGGTCCTAGGCTGATAATAGTAAATCGGTCATTGATTACTTCCAAATTCTGGAGTGCCCCTGTAAAAACTTTACGTATATGGTGCGCAGTTTTTATTTTTTCCTCTGCTTTTTCTACCGCTTTTGTTAAAGTAAAGCCTTCATCAAGGAAACGTTTGATCAACTCAACTTTGATCACCGTGGGCAGTCGATATTTACGTGGCGCATTTTCTTCTTGAGGAACGGATTGGATAAGGCCTTTTTGTTCCCAGTAACGCAATTGACGCGGAGAGATTTCACACATTCGGCTAAGCTCGCTGATCCCTACCAGCAAATTGTCATTTTCTAATAATTTACGAAAGGTTTGAGACATGCTTTCTCCATTCTTGTAAAGGTATTTGTTTATATTGTAACTTGTTTTACTTTTGTGTCAAGTAGGTTGACAAATAAGTGGGAAAGTTTTAAAGTGTATAGTGCTGTTGAAAAATTTTGTGAAAAGAGTGTGAAATATGACAAATAATCGTCCTTTAGATATATACGGTAAACCGTACAATCGTTCTTTATTGGTTGTCGTTTTGCTGATCGGTACGTTTTGTACAGTATTGAATCAAACATTACTGACGACTGCCTTTCCAACCTTGATGAATGCCTTCGATATTACGGCTTCTGATGTTCAATGGTTGACGACCGGATTCTTGCTTGTTAATGGGATCATGATTCCAATTACCGCTTGGCTGATTAATAAATTCAATTCGAAAAATTTGTATTTAACTGCCATGACGATTTTCTTAATTGGTACAATTGCTTGTTTTGCAGCACCTAATTTTTCGATCTTACTATTAGGTCGTTTGATTCAAGCTGCCGGTGTTGGTATCTCCATGCCGTTGTTGCAAAATATCATGTTATCGATCTTTCCGCCAGAAAAACGCGGTTCTGCAATGGGAATGTCGGGGATCGTTATTGGGTTGGCACCAGCTTTAGGCCCAACACTATCCGGCTGGATCATTGACCACTATACTTGGCGCTATTTGTTTGGAATGGTCATTCCAATCGTTATTTTAGTATTGATCTTAGCTGTCTTCTTGATGAAGAGTGTTATCGAGCTGTCTCATCCGAAAATTGATATTTTTTCTGCCATTCTTTCAACCATCGGTTTCGGAACATTGTTGTATGGTTTTTCCAGTGTCGGAGACAAGGGCTGGGGAAGCGTGGAGGTCATTAGTTTCTTAGTAGTTGGGGTCTTGTTTATCGCCTTTTTTGCTTGGCGACAATTGCACATCGAGCATCCATTTTTGGAATTACGCGTCTTTTCATCGAAAACATTCACATTAGCGGCCATTCTTTCAGGTGTGACCAATATGGCCTTGGTGGGCGCAGAAATGGTCTTGCCTTTATATATCCAAAATATTCGGGGAGAATCTGCCTTTCATTCTGGTTTGATGCTTTTACCTGGGGCACTGGTAATGGGGGCGATGATGCCGATCACTGGGGCAATTTTTGATAAGTATGGGGCAAAGCGTTTAGCTATTACCGGTATGTTCATTTTGACTGCTGCAACATTGCCTTTTGCCTTTTTAACAAAAGACACACCGATTTTGCATATCGTCATTCTTTATGCGATTCGTATGTTTGGGATTTCCATGGTTATGATGCCAGTTACTACTTCTGGTATGAATGCTTTGCCAGGAAACTTGATCAGTCATGGTACAGCAGTTAATAATACTTTCCGTCAAGTTGCCAGCTCAATTGGAACGGCGATTTTGATCAGTGTCTTATCAAATGTAACCAAAGGAAATCTTCCAAGTGAGGGCTTGTTGAAGGCAACACCGCTTGCTTACAAAGAAAAAGCGATCGAAGCAACGCTTTCTGGTTATCATGCTGCTTTTTATGTCGCTGTTGTCTTTGGCTTTTTAGGCTTTTTGATTGCCTTTGCATTGAAGAAAAAAGAGCCTCAGTTGACTGTTCTTAAAGGAGGTGACGGCAAATGATGTTAGTGATTGTCGTCATCAGTGTAATTGCCTTTGCGTTATTAAATGTTTTTGCCAAAAATAAAGTCCAAACTGTTATTTCACTTCTCTTTGGTTTGGTTTTTGTCTTAAGCTTAACAGCAATGATGGCCAATCTATCCGCACATTTTGGAATGGAAAAAACCACCACAACGACTACACAGCCGTTAGTTTCAAGCAGTGACAATGATCAGTTGCCAATGCTGTTGTATCAACCTTTGGGTGATGGAACTGAGAAAATCTATTTGTACCGCACAGATGAGTCGCAAAAGAAACCAAAACAAACAAGAATGGACCATGTGACGAATCATGTCGTCGAAGATGCCAAATCGGCACAAAAAGAAACGAAAACGACCCGTTGGACGTATAAAAATGATTTTTATCGTTTCTTGTTTGGAATAGCTGGGAATGATGAAGAGTTTATTCGTGAAAAGAATACGTTCTCTCTTCCAGATTCTTGGACTCTCTTAACTGTTGATCAAGCGAAAAAACTAGCCAGTCTTGTTGAAAACCAACAAGAAGCGATGAAAACAGAAGCACAAACTTTTGTTCAAGAGAAGATGCAAGCCGCTTTGATGGCTGACCCAACAATGGATGCTGCGGAACAAAAAGCAAAAATCAGTCAATTCACTGCAGAATTTCAAAAAGAAGCAATAGCAAAACTGATTCAAGAAGCAAAAAAAGAATAAAAAAATCCCTCTGCTCCAAGAGAGTGAATCACTCCCAAAAGTTAGCTTTTATGGCTAACTTTTGGCGAATGGTTCAATCACTCTAGTTGCAGAGGGATTTTTTGTTGATTAAAAAGTGAACTGCTCAATGCGATCAAAGGCTTCTTTTAGCATTGGCATTGATTGCGTAGCAGCTAAACGGACATAATGATCACCAGTCGTCTCACCAAAAGCTTTACCGGGAATCATTAGCACGCTAGTATCTTTTAAAAGTTTTTCAACGAAAGTAACAGAATCCAAGCCAGTTTTTTCTATGTTGATGAAGGCATACATACTTCCTTTGACAGGAGACAAAGAAAGAAAAGGAATAGTAGCGACTCGTTGCTGAATGTAACTTAGCCGTTTTTTGAAGGTTTCCACGACTGCTGGAACAAGTTCGTCGTAGTGATTCAACGCATAGATTCCCGCTCGTTGTGAGGGGGTAGGAGCAGAATAAGCAATACTTTCATTAATCAACTTGGCTGTCTGATTGATGGATAAAGGAGCGATCATGTAACCAATCCGCCAGCCAGTCATAGCAAAAGCTTTTGAAAAACTGCTAAAAGTAATCGTCCGCTCAGGCGCAAAAGTGGCCATAGGAACAAACTCTTCCATAAAACAAAAGGCTTCGTACACTTCATCTGACAAGATCAACAAATCATTTTCTTCGGCAACTTCAGCAATTGCTTTAAAAGTTCTCGGCGAAAAGACAGCACCAGTGGGATTGTTGGGAGAATTAATGATAATGGCTTTTGTTTTGTCGGTAATCGCTGCTTTTAATACATCAATAGCGATCTGAAAACCATCTTTTTCAAAGGTAGGGATGAAAACCGGGCTTCCGCCAGCCATTTCAACTTGCTGCTTATAAGGAGAAAAGTAAGGCTCATGGATAATTACTTCATCTCCAGGATCCAAGATCGCGCACAAGGCAAGATACATGCCATGTAACGCACCAACTGAGGCCCGTACTTGATCGTTGGCGAAAGTCAATCCATAATGGTTCTGATAAAAATCGACAACAGCTTGAATAAAATCGGAACTACCATCAGAAGCCGTGTATTTTGTATGTCCATTTTTGACGTCCGTAAAAGCGGCAGCAATGATCGACAGATCAGTAATCAAATCAGGATCGCCGATGGACAGATCTATCAAATTTGGTGTTTTCTTGGCAATCGTTGCAATGTCCATTAGTAAATTTTCTTCGGGTGTTTGAAATCGTTGTGCAATCATCGACTGTTTCATAGGTTCATCTCCATTTTTTATAGTACTTTTCTTAAAAAATCTTGTGTGCGGCTATTTTGCGGATGGTCAAAGATCGCTTCAGGTGTTCCTTGTTCTTGAATGACACCGTCAGCCATAAAGATCACGCGATCCGCTACTTGCTTGGCAAAGCCCATCTCATGAGTCACAACGACCATCGTCATGCCTTTCTCGGCAAGTGCCTGCATCACCGCTAATACTTCACCAACCATCTCCGGATCAAGTGCAGAAGTCGGTTCATCAAAAAGCATCACATCTGGATCCATAGCCAACGCACGAGCAATAGCTACTCGCTGTTGTTGCCCACCAGATAAACTTGCAGGATAGCTAGTCGCTTTGTCTGCTAATCCAACTTGTTCCAAAAGTGCGTAGGCTTTTTTCTCAGCGGTCTCTTGATCTTGTTTTTTTACTTTTATGGGGCTGATGGTGATGTTCTCCAAAACTGTTTTATGAGGAAACAGATTAAAGTTTTGGAATACCATACCCATTTTTTGACGAATTTGATCGATCACAATCTCTTTAGCCAAAAGATCGTTTCCTTCAAATTCGATTTGACCACTGGTAGGTTGTTCTAAAAGATTCAAACAACGCAGAAAAGTACTTTTGCCACTTCCAGAAGGTCCAATGATCACAACGACTTCACCCGCGGAGATTTCAAGATCGATCTCTTTCAGAACTTCTGTCGCACCAAAATTTTTTAAAAGTTTTTTTACGCTAATCACTTGTTTTCATTCTCCTTTCTGCAACTCCTAGTAATCGTGAAAGAGCAAAAGTCAAGACAAAATAAATCAAGGAAACAATCACGTATGGTAGGAAAGGTTTGAAACTGGCACCTTGGACGACCCCTGTTTGGAAGATCAATTCGGAGACACCAATGACAGAGACAACAGAAGACTCTTTGATGACTGTCACAAATTCATTGCCGAGAGCAGGTAAAATGTTCTTGATGGCTTGCGGAAAAATAATGAAGCGCATCGCTTGAACTTGATTCATTCCTAATGAACGGGCTGCCTCCAACTGACCTTTGTTGACCGCATTGATCCCCGCACGAATGATTTCAGCCACATAGGCGGCACTATTAAGTGCAAGAGCGATACAACCTGCCGTTAATTTGGATAAATCCAGACCTAGTACGCCAGTCCCAAAATAAACGATAAAGATCTGTACTAAGAGCGGGGTACCTCTCACGTATTCAATATAAACAATCGCAATCCAACGCAAAATTTTTGACGCAGAAAGTTTCATAAATGCCAGTAGACTACCAGCAATCGAGCCAAAGAGTACACCGACAAAGGCTAAAAAAATAGTATAACCGGCTCCTGAGAGATAAAAGGGCAGATATTTGCTAAAGAAGCCTTCTTCAGGTGCTCCTGTTTCTTCATTGAACATTAGAGCATAGGCTTCATCTTGATATTGACTCAATAGATCGTTATCGACAATCGTCTTGATGGAAGCATTGATTTTTTCCAGGAGCAGCGGCGCCTCTTTTGAAATAGCAATTGCTGTTTCTTTCGTACCTTTCTCAAAGACCACATCGTCGGCAATTGCTAAGTTATCATTTGATTGAACATAGGCTTCCGCCACAGGACCTTCCATCACAACAGCATCCACTTTTTTTGAGTTTAAATTTGTGATCAGATCCGGAACTTTTTGCAAAGAGGTTACAAGTGAGCCGGACAACTCATTCTTAGCTAATTCTTCTTGTGTGGTTTGTTTTTGAGCACCGACAGCTACACCGTTGAAATCTGCTGTTGATTGAAACCGGTTCTGATCTTCTTTTCGAACAATCACTTTTTGTTGGACTTCCATATAAGTGTCAGAAAAGTTGACTTCCTTTTTACGTTCATCGGTAGCAGCCATCCCCGAAATGACAAGATCGATTTTTCCAGTTTTTAATGCTCCTAACAGCGCATCGAAACCTAATTCTTCAATTTTAAGATCGACACCTAGATCATCAGCGATTTTTTTGGCAATTGATAGATCAAAGCCGACAATTTCGTCTTTGCCATCAATCGTGGTATGAAATTCATAGGGGGCATAATCCGCAGATAAGCCAACGATCAATGCACCATTTTGTTTTATTTTTTCATAGACGGGATCTGTTGTTTCAGCGTGTACCAGTTTTGTGGTAACACAAAAGAACAGGACGATCAGTATCATTGTTGAAGCGAACCATTTACACATCTTTTTCATTCAATTACTCCTTTTTTGTTTTAAAATACAATAATAGCTTGAATTATGTATAAAAATACAACAAACGTTAGAAATATCGTATCATACCTTTGTGGGAAGTCAATCCCTTTCTTGGAAAAATCACGAAATATATTTGAGTTTTCAGAAAAAACAGTGTTTTCTATAAGTTTACAGGTTGAATTGTTTTTTACAAATTTGTAATATAAGAAAATTTGTTTCAGAAAATTTCCGGAAATTATGAAAATATTTAAGATTCATTCGGCTTTTTTGATTAGCTTAAAAGAAACTTGTAACAGTTAATCGATCTTCTGTTTACTATTAAAGCCTTATTTAGCAAGGTTTTAAGTATTTCTATTTTTTATTTGGTACGTTATTTAATTTCTTTTATCAAAGTGAAATATTTCGTCATCGAACTGTTACCAAGGACTTAACGTATCTTGCTATTATTTATCAAGTCGTTACGACGAAAACTTACATAGAGCGAGGGAAATAAAATTTATGAAATCAATTAAAACATTCGTATTAACTACAGCCACAATTGCTGGTTTTGCTGCACTAAGTACAACTGCTAACGCAGACGAAATCAAACATGTGGTGAAATCTGATGACACATTATCTGGTCTTTCTTTAAAATACTTTGGTAATTTAGATCATATTGATCAAATTGCAAAAGACAACAAACTGAAAGATCCTAACATCATCTACGATGGTACAACTCTGATTATTGACACCGACAAAAAAGTATCATCAGATAACCAAGCAAGTGAACAACCTGCAAAAGAAACAACACAAGCAGAAGACCAATCTGCCAACGAAAACCAATCTGAATCTGCAGCAAGCAGCTATTCTGGAACAACGATGACGATGGAAGCAACAGCATATAGTTCTGATCCAGCAGATGTTTTAGGCGGCGGAACTGTGACAGCTACCGGCCAAAACTTGTTGGAAAATCCGATGGCAGTTGCGGTGGACCCATCTGTGATCCCTCTAGGCACAAGACTTTATGTTGAAGGTTATGGAGAAGCCATCGCCAGCGATACCGGTGGTGCGATCAAGGGAAATATCATCGACGTGCATTTCCCAACAAATGCACAATGCGAACAATGGGGCCGTCGGACCGTTCAAGTAACGATTCTTGATTAATTTCTCCAAATTTTAAGAACAGACCCATGCACGTATGAGGCTAGGGCATAAGTAAAAACAGTCAGAAAGATTTTCGAGAGGACAGTTGTTCCTTAAAGATCGGGTCTGGCTCAACTTATGCCTAGCCTTTTTGTATACTCAGATAAAAAAGGATGCCTCTATGAACTTTGCCCAAGACATTTTGCTTTTTTCTTGAGATAATGAATCAAAGAGGAGGCGTTCAAGTGAAGGTAGTATTGATACGGCATGGCGAAAGCGAAGCAAATTTTGAAAACTATTGGACGGGCTGGCTGGATGTGGCCTTGACAGCAAAGGGTCGGGAACAAGCTTGGCAAGCGGGAGAAAAAATCAAAGAATTGGGTATTTCTTTTGATGTAGCATTTGCTTCTTATCTTCAGCGAACCATCATCACCTGCAACACTGTTTTGGAAGCAAGCGCTCAATTGTGGGTACCTACCTATAAGACATGGCGGTTGAATGAAAGACACTACGGACAGTTAGTCGGTGTCAATAAAGATGAAATGGTTGCTCGTTATGGAAAAGGTCAAGTCCAAAAGTGGCGACGAGGGTATAATGAACCGCCGCTGTATGTTTCAGAAAATCATTTTGATCGTCGTTATGACGACTTAGATCCACGCTTGATTCCTAAAGGAGAAAACCTAGGAATGGTCGTTGAAAGGATCACCCCTTTTTGGTCGGATGATGTTGTTCCCTTCATTCGATCAGGAAAAAATGTCTTGATCACAGGCCATGGCAATAGTTTGCGGGCTTTAGTGAAGTATTTGGAGAATGTACCTGAAGAAGAAGTCGACAAAATCGATGTCCCCAATGCAGAGCCAATCATTTATACCTTTGATTCACAAGCTGTTTTACAAGAACGGCTGGGATAAAGACGAACATTATTACTAAAAACCGCGCTTTCGTATGAAGTTTCATCGAAAGTGCGGTTTTCTTATGCTATAATAAGAAAAATTTTATGAAAGGCGGGCTCTTATGAAAGCAGTATTGACCGTTATTGGAAAAGACAAGGTAGGGATCATCGCAGGCGTCAGCCAACTATTGGCAGAGTTAGACATCAATATCCTCGATGTTTCACAAACCATCATGGAAGAATACTTTACGATGATGATGTTATTATCGATGGAGGCAAATGCAGATTTTGAAACGATTCGTGAGCAATTGCATACCAAAGGCGAAACACTAGGTGTTAAAATCAGTATTCAAAACCAAGAAATTTTTGATACCATGCATAAATTATAGGAGGGCTTCTATGGAAATCAATCAAATACTAGAAACCATTCGCATGGTTGAAGAAGAAAATCTTGATATTCGTACCATTACAATGGGAATCTCTCTTTTAGACTGTATCGATGCCGATATCGATCAGATGTGCGAAAAAATCTATCAAAAAATTACGACAAAAGCCAAGAACTTGGTGCGAGTTGGCGAACAAATCGAAACAGAATATGGTATTCCAATCATCAACAAGCGAATCTCTGTTACCCCGATTGCCATTGTTGTGGCAGCCAGTCAACCGACGCCACAAGACTGTGTGAAGGTAGCTAAAACATTGGATCGGGCAGCTGAGACAGTAGGGGTCAATTTCATCGGTGGCTACAGTGCTCTGGTTGAAAAAGGGTATCAAGGCGGTGATTTAGCATTGATCCAATCGATTCCAGAAGCGCTGGCAGCAACGAACTTTGTCTGTTCTTCGGTCAATATTGGATCAACCAAAGCTGGAATCAATATGGATGCTGTTCGGTTAATGGGGGAAACAGTCAAACAAACGGCTGAAGCTTCAGATATGGGATGTGCGAAATTAGTTGTTTTTGCAAACGCAGTGGAAGACAACCCGTTTATGGCCGGTGCTTTTCACGGTGTCGGAGAAGCAGATGTCGAGATTAATGTAGGCGTCAGCGGTCCTGGAGTGGTCAAGCGTGCGCTTGAAAAAGTCAAAGGAGAATCTTTTGACGTCGTTGCAGAAACAGTCAAAAAAACGGCTTTCAAAATAACCCGTATGGGGCAACTCGTAGGACGGGTAGCTTCCGAGCGTTTAGGGGTTCCTTTTGGGATCGTCGATCTTTCTTTAGCACCTACTCCGGCTGTAGGGGATAGTGTGGCGCTCATCTTGGAGGAAATGGGTCTGGAATCCGTTGGAACTCACGGGACAACGGCTGCATTGGCGTTGTTGAACGACGCCGTCAAAAAAGGCGGCGTCATGGCCTGCAATCATGTTGGTGGTTTATCGGGTGCTTTCATCCCGGTTTCAGAAGATGCAGGCATGATCAAAGCAGTTGAAAGTGGTTTGTTGAATCTAGAAAAGTTAGAAGCGATGACAGCAATTTGCTCGGTGGGCTTAGACATGATCGCAATTCCTGGAGATACTACTGCAGAAACGATTGCTGCGATGATTGCTGATGAAGCAGCAATCGGCGTCATCAACCATAAAACAACGGCGGTACGTATCATTCCGGCTAAAGAAAAACAAGTAGGAGACCGAATCGAATTTGGTGGTTTACTAGGCACAGCACCTGTTATGAAAGTTAATCCAGCTAAATCTGCTGACTTTATTCAGCGAGGCGGCCGAATTCCTGCGCCGATTCATTCTTTCAAAAACTGATCATCTTCTGAAACTGCGATATAAGGAACACACAAAATCAAATGCTCTCGATTGGACGAAAAGGTGATTACTTTTCGAACATTCGCTCATAAAGACCTAATGGTATTTTGGAGGGGATGCTAGTAAAAAAATCGGACATTTTGTTTAGTGTAGCACTTAGTTCGCAGTTTCTTCTTTGTGATCTAAGGCTTTAGCCCTATGCTGATCATCTGGAAATAATATACAATTAACGTAATTTTATACAGATAGGGGTGTCAAGAATGAAAAAGAGGGTAGTGGGCAGCTCCATACTGGTAGTGATCGTCATGTTCGTGCTACTTGTTCCCCAAAAAGTATTTGGTCAAAGTTTTGTGAAGGATAATGCAGGGGTCCTCTCAGCAGAGACAATCGCAAAAATCAATCAATTAAACCAAGAGAGGTTCCAAACGTTGCCAGGAAGTCCAGAATACGCTGTTGTCACGCTTAAAAACTTAGACGGCCAAACGATCGAGACAGTAACCAATCAGTTATTTGATGAATACAGTTTTGGTCAATCCGCGTATAACAATGGCTTAGTCTTTGTGTTTGCCATCGAGGACCGGGAATTTCGTTTAGGCTATGGGGATGGCTTAACGTATATTTTTTCTGATTTGTCAGATGATGACCTGATCGATGAAGATACAAAAGTTCTTTTGCGTGATGAAGACTATGATCAAGCTGTTTTAAATGCTTCTGATCGCGTCTATGAGGAAATGAAAACAGCGGACGAAACGGTTGGTCTGAACAAAATTTATGCGGATGGGCAACAGCTACTGGCAGAAAAAAAGGCCCGAGAAGCCGCAGAGTCAAAGAAATTCTGGTTGCTGTTTTGGCAACTTGTTAGTTCAGTTAGTGCATTGATTATTGCAGCTATTAGCGGAGTGATAGGCTGGCGCAAGCGCCAAACGAAGAAAAGTTTTCAAGCAGCCAATGTGATTCCTCCTCATATTCATTCGGATCCAGCGTTTGATGAAAAGGCTTTTTACAGATGGGCAAGTAAAAGAAGGAATTATCAGACCTTCAATCACTATATTGTTGCTGGAGAGTGTTTGAAGGCGTTAAAAATGTACCTGCTTAGTGAAGTTATTCCGAGGCAATTAGCTGAGTTTGAAAGAATCAGTCCGCAACCAGCTAGAAACCAAATGATTCAACAAGCATTGAAAAATCCGCAGTTGGCCGATCAATTCGTGCAAGAATATATGAAAGATCATAAAAATTTGAAGATCTTTGGGCAAGAGTTAGCCCAAGGCCATGACACATTGCGAACCTATGAAACACAATTGCAGCGGCAACTCAAGGAACAATTACGAGATTATGATTTAACTGGAGATATTCTTGCAGAAAATGCTTATTTGATTCCACAGTATAAAAAAGAGATTCAGCAGTTGGCGGAAGAAGAAATTCAGCGGCGTAGTCTCAACAACGATTATTTGGCTATGCTGCTTACGAAGGAAAAGACGTATCCTGAAATGGTGCAGACGAGTTCTCAGGAAATAGCTAGCTTGATTGATTCTGTTAAAACGGATGCTTTGTTTACTATCGATCTCCATGAAGTATATAAAAATCATCCAGATCTACAAAAACAAGTAGGTGATTTTTCGGGGGAAGATCGTTCAGAACTATTGAATAATGCTCGTCGTGAATACAATCCAACCACTATGGATCAATCTTTAGTTTATTTGTTACTCATCAATCATGTCACGCGACAAGAACAGGTCATCGCAGAGAGTAAAAGCTCGGATAGTGATTTCGGTGGCTTTGGCGGTGGGTCCAGTAGTGGGGGCGGAATTTCCGGAAGCTGGTAATTTTTAAGGGCTGTGACAAAAGGTTGTCATAGCTCTTTTTTCGAACGCACGGTAAGCGGTCGCTTTTGCAGTAATAAGCCGTAATTTCTTGCAACTAATCACTTCTGTCTCAACCACTTTGCCTTTTGATCTAAAGACAAAGGCGGACTTTTGTGATAAACTTTGTAAAGTTGCTGAAAAAACATTTTTTTCACGGAAACATTTCAGCTTATTTTTAGAAAATGAGGGTTGTACATGTATCATTCGTATATTTGGGACTTTGACGGCACATTGTTTGACAGTTACCCAATCATGTTAGAGGCGTTTCTTAAAACATTGAAAGACGCTGGATTTGATCCCGATTCGAGAGAAATTTATCGCATCTTGAAAGCATCGTCATCAAAACAAGTAGCTGAGAAATATCAATTGGATTTCATTGATTTTAGCGCTCGTTTTAAAGCATATGAAGCACTAGATGAGCGGCTACCCGTTTCATTTCCGGGAACGAAAGAAGCTTTACAAGCAGTAGTAGACCATGGCGGAAAGAATTATATTTTGACCCATCGTGACGTTGTTTCAACGAAAGAACTTTTAATGAAAGAAAATCTTGACCATTTGATCGTAGAGATCGTGGGACCGGAGAATAATTTTCCCCGCAAGCCGGACCCAACGTCTTTGAATTATTTAGTGGAAAAATATCAATTGGACAAAACAACGACTGTAATGATCGGTGATCGTGCGATGGATGTGCTGGCTGGACGAGGGGCAGGGGTGCAAACGATGTTCTATGATATTGAAGGATTGCTAACTGATTTGGATGCAGACCATGTCGTTCATTCCATGAAAGAAATCGAAGAAATTATCAAGTCTTGAGCAATCAAGACTTTTTTTGCGTACTTCTTTTTGAGGTGATTCATTATGGACAAGTGGTTGGATTTTGGGAAAAAATATTGGCATTTATCCTTGAGCGCGCTGTTGGTCATTCTTTTTCTATTTGGTTTGTTTTTTACCCCGAATGAGCCAGAATGGCCCGAAGCAGAAGAATCTTCACCAATTTTCGAATCAGAGAGTAGGAAAGAGTCATTGGACCAGATCGTTGTAGATATCAAAGGAGAAATCCGAAATCCGGGTATTTACACCTTACCTAGTGGAGCTCGACTGTATGAGCTGATCCAATTAGCGGGCGGGGTCACTGATGAAGGAAATGAAGAAGTCATGAATTTTGCCCAAGAATTGTCAGATCAACAATTAGTAATCGTTCCTCATTTAGATGATCCGGTAGTTTACGCTGACAACGGAGCAGAAGGAACACTTGCTCAGAACCAGATCGATTTAAATACAGCAGATAGCAGCCAGTTACAAGAGCTTCCAGGCATTGGCGCGAAAAAGGCAGAGGCAATCATCGCTTACCGTGAAGAAAAGGGTTTTTTTAAAACCGTGGAAGAAGTGAAAGAAGTTTCTGGTATTGGCCCTAAAACTTATGAGGCTTTGGAGGGGTTGATCAAGGTGCGATGAAAAATAAGAGAAAGAATAAGAGAATAAGCTCGCGATTCAGTGGCTTTTCTGTTTCGTTGTTGTAGGGGGTATAGGGAGTATAGGGGTATAAGGGGTATAAGGTAAGTAGAGAAGTCATTTTTATTTAGTAGAGCGATCGGGTGAAACAAGTCAGTATCGCGACGTATTATGCTAACAAAAACACACTCTGTCGCAGGCGGCCGGTGGTTGTAAAAATTAATCTTTTGCTCAAAAAGAGTCAATCGATACAACTATATGTTGTATCGAATGCTAGGGGATCTAAGGAATTTATCGTGTGAATACAAAGTAGACCTTTTCTCACTGTGTAATCCATTTGTTTATTTCAGCAGGAAAAGATTTGCTAAAGGTAAGCTATACCGATTACATGAAAAATTCTTCATTTTTCCCAAGATAAAATTAAAAATAATTTTGAAAACAATTTTTTTGCCTAAACTTTTCCTCAGAATGCTATCAATTTCATTTCTTCCTATTTCCTGATAGTTTATAATAACGGACGTAATAAATTCGGGAAAGGAGCGAGCCTATGCTGGAAAGGTATATAGAAAAATGCGTGATTCGTCAAGTCTATCTTTGCGAGCAGTTGTATGAGAAGGAAAGCGTGCTTATTGACCGTTTAGCCGAACAGCTGGATGTCTGTCCTGCGACCATTATCAATGACATTGATAAAATTCTGCTTTTACTAAAAGAACGCATTGCTACCGCCACTCACGAGAAGCATACATATCAAGTGGTTTTTACTGCCGGATCTTCCTTATCAGAGCTTACTCAAACCATTTATCAAGGATCCTATTTTTTACAAGTTCTCTATCAATTTTTGATTGGAGAGAGAAGTTGGCAAAAAATATCGGAAGAGGTGTTTATTTCATTAAGCAAGGTTTATACCATTCGGACAGACTTATGGAGATTTTTTGAGGAAATGGGCTATTTAAATGAAGAGCAAGAGGAGGTCGAGATCCCCGAGAAAGACTTCCGCTATCTTCTATTGGCTGTAATGAACTATTTAGGAAAACGTCCTGAAAAAAATCAGTCTTTTATTGAGCAGGCTTGTGAAGAACTGATCCAATTCGTGGAACAACGTTTTTTTCTGCGTTCTTATCCTGAAGACGAACGTCAAATCATTCATTTAGGGATCCACATCGGATTAGCAAGAAGCCGAATAGCTCCTATTTGTTTTGCATCAAGGGACAAGGAGATGGCACGACAGACACCGCTATTTCAATTATTACAGCAAGGTCTTAAAGAACTTGTAGTTTCTTTGTGTAGCAATGAGGACGAAGAATTTTACATCTATTCACTTTTTAATTCACGCAAGTATCAGTGCAATAATCTGGAGCTGTTGCAAAGAGATTTTGAAGTCGTTTATCGTAATCACATTCATCGCTGTCCGGAGATGTTGGAACTCACGCATTTATTACAAAACCGATTAGGAATCTCCGAGAAAAATCATTTGTTGTTCGAAAAAGCGTTACTACCGTTTCTTCGTTCCGCTTGGGGGGACATGCAGATCTTTCAAACGGATCGTCTATTCTTTCTCTACCCAAGTGAGAGGGAAATGTTTGATCAAATAATGGAGAGCCTTGGGTTATGGGCAAACCAAAACCAGCAGATGATTCGATGGAATGACAATCTGGTTCGTAAATTGACGATTTTACTAAGTTTGCTTCCTGATGCTGAAAAAACTGAACATTTGGAAGTGTATATTGTTGCACCTTCTGATTTTAAATACTTGTATTATCGCCAACAGTTAGAAGAAATGTTAGATGAGCACTTTACCATAAGCAATATGATCTATCACCAATTAACTGATGTGGTGGATGATGTCTTTTTTTGTACCAAACGAATGATTTTATGTGATGCTTCTCTTTATCAAGAAACACTTCAAACGAAAAATACTAAAATTTATCCGGTGACTTTCAACACTGTTTCCTCTGTTATCTTAGCTATCAATCAGACACTATATCAACGAGTCGAGGAAATCTTTGCAACAAAGAGTAATTGAAAAGACTGAAAAAGATAATTATTGATACAAAGAGAGGGATTGCGCACAGCCGTGCGCAATCCCTCTCTTTGAACTAAAGTAGTGCAAGCGAATGGCACTACTTGGGACAGTTCCGCAATAGAAGTAACGTTGAGAGCTCTAATGATTTTGGGGAAGTTTCTTGCTAGAACGTGTTGGCCTTTTTAATGAGTAAAGCCGTAGGTTTTGATTTCTTGTTTTTTATGATAGACCAGATGAGCCTGATCAAGTGCCAGCAGAGCTTCTTTCATGTCTTGAATATAATCGTGGGCCATATTCATACCAAAGTCTGCACGAATGACCAATCGTTGGATGATTTGGTCGTCTAAATTGGCTGGTAATGGATAAGCTGGAACTTGCCAACCTTTCATGAGTAAACGGTCTGCTAAGTCATACAACGTCCATTCCCGTTTTGAATCGTCTTTCAATTTGTAGCAGACGATCGGAAGTTGAGCGCCATCATTGATCATTTCGAATAGATCGGTTTTTTCGATTTCTTTTGCCAAATAAAGAGCAACTTTATGGGTCTTGTCATGAATCGCTTTGTAACCATCAAAACCATAGCGCACAAAATTATAGTATTGTCCGATCAACTGAGCAGCACTATGGGAGAAGTTGATGGCCATGGTTGGTAACTCACCGCCTAAATAGCTGACTTTAAATACAAGTTCTTGAGGCAAGTAAGATTGATCGCGCCAAAGTACCCAACCCACACCCGGATAAACGAGACCGTATTTATGACCCGATGTGTTGATTGATATGACATTTGGTAATTGAAAGTCCCAGACGAGATCCGGTTCAGTAAAAGGGGTATAGAGACCACCAGAAGCAGCATCCACATGAATGTAGACTTTATAGTCCGTTGTTTGGTTGTATTGTTCAACAAGTTCATTCAATCCTTTAATGTCGTCATAGCGTCCTGTATAGGTGATTCCTAGAATGCCAACGATGCCGATCGTATATTCATCAACATAGTCCATCACTTTATCAAGATTGATCGACAAATGGTTTTCATCCATAGGGACTTCTCTCATCTCGATATCCCAGTAGACACAAAATTTTTCCCAACAAACTTGATAACCGCTTGAAATCACTAAATTAGGTTTATGAGCATTTAGATCGAGACCGAGTTTTTCCGCCCGATTACGCCAAGCAAATTTCATTGCCATCCCACCTAACATACAGGCTTCTGAAGAACCAATGGTAGAAGTGCCCATGAATTTTTCTTCTTTGCTTGCATGCCACAAATCTGCAATGATATTCACACAGCGATTTTCAATTTCTGCTGTTCGTGGATACTCGGATTTGTCGATGGCATTTTTTTCTAGAGTTTGTGTCATCAGCTTAACTGCTTCCGGTTCCATGTAGGTTTGACAGAATGTAGCTAAATTCAAACGGGCATTTCCTTCATCAAGTAGCTGATCTTGTACGAGCTGATAGGCCATTCTAGGTTCAACAGATTGTGGATTTAGTTTGTATTTCGGTAAATCTTCTCCTTCACAAACAGCTCCAAAAATTGGTTCCAAATAGTCTGCTTCTTCGCGGTTTTCTTTTCCATATAACATGATAATTCCTCCTAATAGATAAAAAATACGGTTAATGTTTGATTGTATACTTCTCGTTTTGAACGATGTGGTGTTCTCCTCGAGCGCTTGGATAAGTGGCAGGGTTCACATCTCCTGTTTTCATATGAACCGGTTCGTCGATTTGAGCTTCTTTGCCACGTTTGTCATGAAGTTCATAGAGAATGAATGGTAACAATAAAGTAACGATGAAACTAATCAACAAGATGACTTGGTAAGTTCTGTCTTCACTGGCAGGAATCGAAGAAGGTGGGAAGAACGAAACGAATAATGCGAGCAGCGACATGATGAGCCCTAATCCTGCGATTATTGTTTTTCCGATTGTTTTTCCTGGAACATTATAGGTACGAGGAAGATCTTTTTTCTTAAAAAGCAGAACAAAATAGCCCAAGAAAAACAGCAAATAACCAATCAAATAAATCACTACTGTCAGCGAAATAGCTACCAAGAAAGATAAGTTGTTTCCACCGCCGCCAAACGTTAGAACAGCACCCCATATTGAAACGATGATTCCTTGAATCATGATTAGCGGAACAGGGACGCCATGTTTATTGTGCTTTCGCAAAAAAGTCGGCAGTAATCCTCGTTGTGCCGCTGCAAACATACCTCTTGATGGGCCAACGACCCATGAGCTGACCTCACCCATGACACCAAAGGCAATCATTAGTGCGATTAACTTCACTAGCCAACCAAGATGCGGATTGAAGTGAAGCAACAACGATTCAAAGGTTTGAATCACTCCGGCACTGAGAGATAATTCTTTTTGCGGAATGACCGCAGCAACAGAGAAGCCGCCAATAGCGTCTAATGCAATGGCAAGAATGACTAGCAAAATCATTGCTAGTGGATAATTTTTTTGCGGATTTTTTAGTTCATTAATGTGGGAAGCAGAGGCCTCCACACCCATATAAGCCAAAATAAAAGAAACAAATACCACGAGAGTAGAAACTTTTGAAAAGTCAGGGATAAATGCTTTTTCACTCAGAGGTATTTGAATAGGATTTCCACCGATGAAATAAGCTGCTGCTAGCACAAATAAGAGGATAGAGGGAATGACGATCCCGATAACAAATCCTGCTTTTGCAATTTTTGCTGTTCTTTTGGTTCCACCTAACTGAGAAAACGTTAAGAGCCAAAAAATAATCAGCAAACCGATGTACTTCATCAATGGATCATTGTTGAGGGCGGGAAAATTCAGCACATAAGAAAGTGCTCCTAAGATGAAGTAAATCATCGTAACAAACCCGACAGTAATCTGAAACCACTGAAAGAAGATCGCTGCAAAGCCAAACCGTTCGCCTAATGTTTCACTAACCCAACTAAATATCCCACCGTTCTGCCAGCCTTTTACCGTCGACATTTCTGCCGCGCAGAGTGCAACAGGCAAAAACCAGAGGATACCTCCTAATAATAAGAAGAAAACCAAATGAAGTTGTGACGTGGCAAAAGTTGGGTACTCGTACACAGTCAGGACCATCGAGGCTGTTAGTGCGAAAAAACCAAATAAAGATAATTTTTTCTCGTTCATCAAATCGCTTCTTTCTAAGTCTAATATCTTTTTGGCGCTGTTATCTCGGAGGAGAAAGCTGATGTATGCTTCTGTTCATTGTGTGTCCACCTCTTTTCTTACAAAACGAAGTATAAAACTTTTTGGGTAAGAAAATTTCCAAGTTTTTTCTGAAAACAAAAGTGAAAAAGAAAAAAAGCTGGAAATAAAAAAGAAGCGTGTATTTTGCTGTTAAAAAAAAGCAAGAGCACTCGAAAGGCGTATTATTTTATGTACCCCTGAAAAACTAGAAATAGGCAGATGGTGTTGCTACAAAGGTTTTATGAAAAATTTGCGTTAGGCAAGTGTTTCAATGAAAGGGAGGAATCGGAAGAAGAAAGAGAGAAAAGGCGAAAAAACTATTATACCTGGGAAGAGTAAAGTGAGGATCTTTCGTTCCATCCGTTAATAGCATCAAATATTAGTAGCATCAAAGAAAATAACAAGCAGTTTTATTCCCAGTCCCTTAATCAAAAACAATACCCAGCAGGTAGTGGAGTCATTTTGAGAACTGTTTGACTGACGGTAGCAGTAGGAAAAACAAGCAGAAGTGAATGGAGAAAAAGACACTAAAATTCATTAGCCCCTAGATTAATCAGTGGGGGTATAGTATATTATAAAAAATTGTGTACTATTATTTCGCAATCGGAAAAATAGAAAAAGGAGGTACGCAGATGACAAGCGATCTGAATAAAAAGAATCAATGGGTTAATTCTCAAAACCGATCGATAGAAGGAAATAAACGAATCCCTTGGGACCAGTATTTTATGGCTCAAGCTGTTTTACTTTCTCTTAGAAGTACATGCTCTCGGTTAGAGGTGGGGGCGACACTAGTCAAGGACCGACGGATTATTGCCGGCGGCTACAATGGCTCAGTTAGTGGAGACGTTCATTGTATTGATGAAGGCTGCTATGTGGTTGACGGACATTGTATCCGCACGATCCATGCAGAAATGAACGCATTACTGCAATGCGCCAAGCTAGGTGTTTCAACCGACAATGCCGAGATTTATGTGACACACTTTCCATGTTTGCCTTGTACGAAGGCGATTTTGCAGGCAGGCGTCAAGAAAATTCATTATCTGAATGACTACCGCAATAATCAATATGCTCTAGATTTGATTCAACAAGTTGGTGCTACCGTCCACCAAGTTGAACTTGATCCAGCATATTTTGAAAAATTATCTTTTGGTGCCTTGAATGGGGCTACACATACAAACATGCCGTGACCATTTCCTTTTTGTTGGAGTGATCATTGGTTGCTGGGTAACAGGTTTCTATTTGAAATCTGTTCTTTTATTTATTATCGCAAGTTATCTTCTTCTGGGACTACTGATAAAAAAACAAGTTGCTTTATTGGCACTTTGTTGTCTTGGCAGTGTATTGATAGGGGGACGTATGGTCAGTTTTCAAAATCGTCAGTTGGAAGAAGGATCGTTAACTGCTGAGGTTCTTATCTATTCTGATACGATCAAAGTTAATGGTGATTTAGTGACATTTGAAGGGAAACTGCCTGAAGGTAAAGTGATGGGGCGTTACCAAGTTTCTTCTCTTTCCGAAAAAGACCAATGGCTCAGCCGACAAAATTGGCAGAAATCACTAAGAGTACATGGAAATTTCAAGATAGCAGAGCCAATCCGAAACAAACATGCCTTTGATTACTCATTTTATTTGGCTAGCAGGAACTTCTTAGGCACATTGACGATTACTGAGATTCTCGCAAGCAAACAAACTGCCGGGATTTCTTCGATCTACAGGTGGCGAGCAGCTGCAGTGACTCACGTGAAGCAGTTTTTCCCTGAGAAGCTGGCATCTTATATAAACGCATTGTTATTTGGGTATAAAGATCATGAGTTTCAAGAGATCCGTCAATTATTCAGTAGCAGTGGCTTGCTGCACTTTTTTACTGTGTCCGGACTGCATGTGTCTTTCTTTTTCTACTGGTTAGAACGAGGTCTGAGACGAGGAAAGTTCACCAGAGAGGAGATGCTGCTTCCTCTTTTGCCAATTATCCTGATAGCCGCCATTTTATTTGGTGGTTCTATCAGCGTGATTCGAGCTGTTCTCGCTTATGGGATGACCGTTCTTTTGCGACTGTTTTCCTGTCACCTTTCAGCCTGTGATCGTTACGGTATCGTGCTTTTTCTAACACTTATGATCGACCCAAAAGTTTTTCTGCAAACGTCCGGGCAGCTATGTTTTTTGATGACTTTTTTATTGCTCATGCAAAGAAACGTACAGGTTTCCTCAGTGATCCGTTCTCAGTTTTTGCCGTTATTGGCAGCGCCGCTGCTGATGCACTTATTCTATGAATTTCCTTTGTTGGGTGGGATTTTTACTCTTCTTTTGCTTCCGTTGTTTCAACGTTTTATCTTACCTAGCTGTTTTGCTCTTTTTGCCGTAAGTCTTTTGATACCAAAAATACCCTATCTGGATAGTTGGAGTGAAACACTTTTGCATGGAATAGAGGAAATCGTCTTTTTTCTTGGAAGATTTGCCCTCACGACTGGAAGGATTCCCATAGAACTTGCTATTTTCTGTAGTCTTCTTGGTTTATTTTTGTATCAGCGACATCAGTTCTTTTTTTGTTTCTTAGTCAGTTTGTTTTTACCGCTACTTTTACAGCGTCTTTTTGTCCCTGCTGCCGTTACATTTGTCGATGTTGGGCAAGGTGATAGTATTGTCCTACAAACAGCCTTTAACCGGGAAGTGTATGTGATTGATACCGGCGGCAGTTTATCTTTTCCTAAAGAGGCGTGGCAGCAACGCGCGTATCAAGAAAATGCACACGCCTCATTGATTCCATTTTTAAAAGGCGAGGGAGTCAGGCAAATCGATGGGCTTTTTTTGACTCATGGAGACACGGACCATCTAGGTGATGCACTGGCATTAATGACAGCAATCCCTGTCAAAAAAATATACCTAGTTCCTGGAAGTGAACACCATCCTCAGATTGCCGCGTTAATCAAGCAGCTTCCGCAAGGAACTGTTCACTGGACAAAAGTGGGTGAAACCATTGGTCGCGACCTTGCTATCACTGTTTTAGCTCCTGAGTCTGGGCAAGGTGAAAATGAAGATTCTTTAGTTTTGAAGGCTGAAATTGAGAAATGGCGCTTTTTATTTACCGGTGATTTAGATCAAAAAGGGGAAGAAAAGTTGATTCAACTGTACCCTCATTTCCAGGCAGAAGTGGTAAAGCTAGGGCATCATGGCAGTCGTACCTCCACTTCTGCTCGTTTTATCGAGAGCCTTTCACCCAAAATCGGCATCATCTCTTGTGGCAAAGACAATCGCTATGGACATCCACATTCTGAAGTTTTGGAAGTGATGGAAGGAAGAAGCATCTTGAGAACAGATCAGCAGGGGATGATCCGCTTCAGCTGGTCAAATTGGCATCGTGTCCAACAGCTAGAAACATGGCTAGACTATCGATTAGAATGATGATAGGATGGAAAAGAAAGCGGGGGAATCTATGGAACTGCAAAAAGCGTTGCAAGAGATTCGGACGAAATCTCTGCAACCTATCTATTTAGTGACAGGCACAGAAAAATTTTTACAAGAACAAGTACGTCAAGCATTTTTGACGCGTTTTGAAGTTTCAAAAGATGACTTGAATTTTGCTTCTTTTGATATGGAAAGAGAGCCTTTGGATTTGGTGATTCAAGAAGCGCAATCGTTGCCGTTTTTCGGTGATCAGCGATTGATCTTTGTGGAGCGGCCTTTTTTTCTAACAGCAGAAAAAAAAGCCAATGTTCCAGAACATGACCTTGATGATTTTTTGCTGTATTTAAAAAATCCAATGGACACGGCTGTCTTGGTGATTTTTGCCGAATATGATAAGCTGGATGAACGAAAGAAAATCACGAAGCAGTTGAAAAAAGCAGGGATCATCATCGATGTGGCACCAATGAAAGAAGCGGATGTTCGTCGGTACTTGCAACAGACATTGACAAACGATGGTATTGAAATGACTAGAGAAGCTTTTGAACTGTTCCTGCGGTTGACTGATCTCCATTTATCAAAAGCGATGCAGGAGTTGCAAAAATTACGCTTGTATGCAGGAAAAGATGCGAAGATCACAAAAGAAATCGTTCAGCAATTGATTCCTAAAACCTTAGAACACAATGTTTTTGAATTGACTAATGATGTGTTACAAGGAAAAGTAGCGGATGCCTGGCGGTTGTATGATGACTTGTTGTTACAAGGGGAAGAGACCATTAAAATCAATGCAATTTTGATTGGACAAGTACGCTTGCTTTTACAAGCGTCGATTCTGATGAAGGTCGGCTATCAACAGGCAAATATTGCTGAGACACTAAAAATCCATCCCTATCGGGTCAAGTTAGCGATGCAGCAGGCAAGAAAGTTCAATGAAAAGCAATTAGCAGCCCTTTATCATGAATTGATTGAGAATGATTATTTGGTGAAAAGTGGTCAAATCGATAAAGAATTTCTGTTTCAATTGTTCGTTTTAAAGCATGGTAAAAGACAAGGGTAAAAGAAAGCCGAAGCAATCATTTGATTGCTTCGGCTTTAATTTGCTTATTTCGCAATTTTTTTACTTAAACGAGATTTGTCACGACTAGCTTTGTTCTTGTGGATCAATCCTTTAGTCTCAGCCATATCGATTGCTTTAACAGCATCTTTATATAACGCATCTACGTTATCAGCACCAGCTTCAACAGCTAGATCAAATTTTTTGATTGCTGTGCGCATTGTGCTTACTTGAGATGAATTCTTAGCATTAGCCGCTTCGCTTGTGCGAACACGTTTGATTGCAGATTCAATGTTTGGCATGTATTTCACCTCCAAAAATAAGTTCTTATACGTTTGAAACGTATAAATCAACACTAGTCATTATACCTAATGCAAGTTTCATTTGCAATAAAAGTTGTAAAGAAATTTTACTTAACACAAAAAAAGGTGCTTTTGCCAGCTATTTTTTCTTGTTCTATATTATTATTTTAATCCTTTACATATTTTTTAATGAATACTTACAAAAAGTTTACACTTTGTTCACTTTCTATGCTATGATTACTTCGGAATTTTTAAATGAGGTGTATAAATGTGAATATGGCTTTAGTTATAACCATCGTGCTCTCGTTAGGCGTTATTTTCGTCAATGGGTGGACGGATGCTCCAAATGCAATTGCCACCGCAGTCTCTACGAGGGTCCTACGTCCAAATGTCGCTATTGGAATGGCGGTAGTGATGAATTTCCTTGGGGTCTTAGTGATGACGTATTTCAATGCGCAAGTTGCTGAAACCATCAGTAACATTGTCAGCTTTGATACTGCTGGCGGCTTTCATGTTGCACAAATCGCTTTAGCTGCTGCACTTTTTTCAATC
The DNA here is from genome assembly GCF_005234805.1 of Enterococcus sp. ARL09-542. Taxonomy (NCBI): domain Bacteria; kingdom Bacillati; phylum Bacillota; class Bacilli; order Lactobacillales; family Enterococcaceae; genus Enterococcus; species Enterococcus sp. ARL09-542. Next base: position 14,828 of record NZ_QPQX01000009.1, on the reverse strand, counting down.
GTCGTCTGGACGGTTGCGGCTTGGTACTTCGGTATTCCAACCAGTGAATCCCATGCATTGATTGCTGGACTTACAGGAGCAGCAATGGCACTGGGCGGATTACATGCAGTAAACGGACAAGAATGGGTCAAAGTACTGATAGGGCTGGTGGTCTCAACATTGATGGGGTTCATTGGTGGGTTTATCATCACCAAATTGATCGTTTGGCTCTTCCGGGGAACTTCTCGTCGTAAAGCAAATAAAGTTTTTACGATCGGGCAAGCGGTCGCAGCTGGAGCAAACGCTTTTTTGCATGGCGCACAAGACGGTCAAAAGTTTATGGGGGTCTTTATGCTAGGTCTTTACTACAATAACCTTGTAGAAAAAAGCGGCAACGGCTTTACGATCCCTTTGTGGGTAATGGCGTTATGTTCTCTTACTATGGGAATCGGAACCTCTGTAGGTGGGATGAAAATCATTAAATCTGTCGGCATGGACATGGTCAAACTGGATAAATATCAAGGTTTTTCGGCTGACTTAACAGCGGCAATCTGCTTGTTCTTATCTTCCGTGTTTGGGATTCCCGTTTCGACGACACATACAAAAACAACTGCCATCATGGGTGTTGGCGCATCACGTCGCTTTTCCAGCGTTGACTGGCGCATCGTGAAAGAAATGATTTATGCTTGGATCTTGACTTTCCCAGGCTGTGGCTTGATTGCCTATGTAATGGTAAAAGTATTACTTGTGATTTTGTAAGGAGAGAGAAGAATGGCACGAAAAAAAAGTTTTGATTATTTTGCAGCGATGGAGCAGCTGGCAACCAATGGTCATTTAGCGGCAAAACGTTTTTCAGTTCTGATAAATGATTATTCAGAAGCAGCGTTAACTGAAGCAGCAGCAGAAATTCACGCATTAGAAAAAGAAGGCGATCAAGTGATCGCAGAATTGACCAATGAATTATATGATTCTTTTATCACACCGATCGATCGAGAAGATATTTTGATCATTTCTGAACGCTTGGACGATATTTTAGATGGCATCATGGGCTTGACTTATTTATTTGAAAATCTTGTGATCAAGTCATTACGTCCGGAAACAGCTGATTTCGCTGTCATGATCGAACAGGCCACACAAGGTGTGCAGACGGCATTAAAAGAGTTTCCTAAATTCAAAAATTCAAAGACGCTACGTCAAATGATCAATGATGTCAATCGTATCGAGTCTGAAGCGGACCTTTTGTACTCTAAATTGAAAAAGGCCCTTTTCACCGATGAAAAAGATGTCTTAGAAATCATTAAATGGAAAGACATTTATGACCGCTTTGAAACAATCATCAACGACACAGAAGGTGCTGTCGATATTATTGACGGCATGGTCATCAAAAATACCTAATTTAGCTAAAAACACTGCGATGTCCAAAAGGACATCGCAGTGTTTTTATTATAAAGATACTAACCAGTAAACGATCAAAACCGCACCAAGTACGATACGATACCAACCAAAGAAAGTGAAATCGTTTCGTTTGATATAATTCATCAAGAAGCGGATGGCTAACACGGAAACGATAAAGGAAACGATCGTTCCAGTTAATAAGATAACTGTTCCTTGCAAGTCAAAAGCATTTCCATCTTTCAGAAATTTAAATATTTTTAAGGCACTTGCACCGAACATGGTAGGGATACCTAAGAAGAATGAAAATTCTGTTGCGACAAAGCGGGAGGCACCAATCATGATTCCTCCAAGAATCGTAGCGCCAGAGCGTGATGTTCCGGGAATCAATGCTAATACTTGAAACATCCCGACAATTAGTGCAGCTTTATAAGTGAACTTGTTCAAATCGGTACATTTTGGTTCTTTGTTTTTGTTTCTTTTCTCAACGACGATGAAGCCGATCCCGTAGATGATCAGAACGATCGAAACAGAGAGGAAATTATAGAAGTGAGCGTCTAACCAATCGTCCAGTGGCAAACCAATGATGACAGATGGTAAGACAGCAATGATCACTTTCGACCAGAGTGTCCAAGTGTCTCTCTTTTCCAATGCATTTTTAGTGGGTGAAAATGGGTTTAATTTATGGAAATAGAGGTAAACAACCGCCAGAATCGCTCCTAACTGGATCACGACGTTGAACATCGCCATAAATTCCGGGCTTACTTTCAACCCAATAAATTCATCAGCAAGGATCAAGTGACCGGTACTACTGATGGGAAGCCATTCGGTAATGCCTTCAATGATCCCGAAAAGGATGGCTTTAATAAAATTCGCAAAAAACATTTGTTCAGTCCTTTCTTGTATGGTGAAATACATTACATAGTATACCTGTTCTAGGAAAAAATACCAAACACTTCCTAAAAAAAGAGCAGTTTTTCTTGCTGAAAAAATCGTCAAGCCGAGGATCTTTTCAGCAAAAAACTACTCTTACTTTTGTTGATTCATTATTGCAAGAAAATCAAGCGAGGAGATCTTGTGAAAGGGCAAGTCCTTTCTTGATATATTCAGTGTTGCCCACTTCCGCAATTGTGAATTCACCATTTTCATAAATCAGTCGGGTAACCGAACCATTATCGATGTCCATACGCACGTTGTTTTCGTTATTGATCAAATGCAGCAAGAAGGCGATCGTTAGACCATGGGACACAACTAACGCATTGCCGCCGCCTTTTTTCTCAACCCGATACGCGATGTCTTCAAAGCCGGTTTTGACCCGTTCAGTCAATTCATCAAAGGATTCGGCCCAATTCGCTGTGTCCGCACGATGAATCGCATTGGCAACAGCCTCAAAGCTGACATGGCTAGCAATCATATTATCATAATCAGGGAAATCCAACACACGAGGAATGACGCCCCACATTTCTGCATCATAAGCCCCTTCTAAAGACCCAAAACACCATTCTCTGATTCGTTTATCAATATGATAAGGAATCTGAGGCCCACGTAAATGCTCGCCCAAGATCAAGCGCATGGTTTCGATAGCACGACCACTATCACTGGATACTGCTTCCACAAAATCGATCTCCCGGAGACCAAGCCCAAGATAATGGATTCCTTGTTCACCTGTGCGGGTCAATGGAGTATCACACCATCCCTGAACGCGCTGTAATGTATTGAACATTGTCTTACCGTGTCGCACGACATATAATTCTGTTCTTGCCATATCGTTTCCTCCTTTTACATTTATCTAAAAAATGGATTTGTCCGTTTTTCGTTTTCAATCGTCGTTGGCTCACCATGCCCTGGATAAACAGTTAATTGGTTGGGCAGAATAAACAACTCAGATTGGATACTCGTTAATAATTGTTCCAAATTACCAGTTGGTAGATCCGTACGTCCAATACTGCCTTTAAAAAGGGCATCTCCTGAAACGACAAAATCATCAAAAATAAAGCTGACACTCCCAATGGAATGTCCCGGAGTTGCCACAACGCGAAAAGAGATGCCGTCAATTTGATAATCTTTTAACGCCAATTCATGCTCTGCAGGACGTGCAGTAATACCGCCTAAGTCAGGATGGCGACCAGAAAGATTTTTTAGAGGATCTCCTAACCAATCTTGTTCTAATGGACTGACATAAACGGGGATACTGTAATAGTCTCTTAAGTGATCCACTGCACCGATATGGTCATAATGAGTATGGGTCAATAAGATTGCACTAGGCTTTGCTTCTGTTTTTTCGATTTCAGCAATGATTCGTTCAGCCTCTGCTCCCGGATCAATGATTAATAAATGCCCATCTTGCCAAACCAAGTAACAATTCTCTTGAACAGGGCCGGTGACTAAGCCAATGATTTTCATATTTTAACCTCCTCTGTTTCTTCTTTTAGTATAGCCTAAAGTATTCAAGGAAACAAAAAAAGCTTTTTAAAGATTCACAGTTTTGCTCTTTATTTAGGAAAAAGCAAGAGAGCGTAAAATGGCTCTTCTTGCGCTGGTGGAAGAAACCAAAGAGAAAATGAGATTAAAAAAATCTGCAAAAAACGGCAGTTTGATTAAAAATAGGGTCGTTTTTAAAAAACTATCCCGAAAAATTTTCTAAGAAACCTCCGTAAAAAAAATACACTGTTATACTGTAATTAATTTAAAAAACCTTAATTATGGAAATAGTGGAGGCAGTAACATGAATAAGAAAGTATGTCTAGTTTTATGCTCATTCTTTTGCAGCTTGTTACTCGCAAGCTGTGGGCAAGAAAATCAAGCAATCAAAACGAGCGAACCTACGACAGCTACTGCGACCAAGCTCAGCTCCACAAATGCCGAGAATGTCGACTTGATGCTGATTCAAGAAGAAAGCAGTCAATTTCCGCAAAGCCAAGGTGTCTATGATCTGCAAGGAGAAGAATTGACCATCGTCAAACAATACTTGCCTATGACAGAAAGTAGCAGTGATGAAACGTTGAGTGGTTCGGCACTCAAAAAAAGAAATGAAACGATCCAAGCAGACTTTGAAAAAAATTTTGCTTCCGCAAATCTTCGCTTAAAAGATGATCCCTTTGAAATCTACGAGACGACCTTACATGGGGCTTCGTTTTCCATCGATGGAAAATATTTATTTTTACGAGCCCATGGGTTGGAATTAAAATTTCAGTATGATGAAGCAACCAATCGTGCCTACGATGAGAACAATGTGCGCTATGAAGTTCAAGTGGATCAGTGACGGATACTAATGAGAAATGCCTGAAAATCAGAACAGTATAAGAAGTTTAAGAGAAATAGATGCCACAAGAAAGTGACAAGTCGATTGAGACAACTTTCGATTGCGATGATGCCAAGAATTAAAACACATCATTAGGCAAGAAGAGAGGTTGTTTTTGATATGCTGTAACCATTGTAGGCATTTTTTAAGAAAATGTGAAAAAGACTGCAAATCCTGCAGGCTTTTTTTGTTCGCTTTAAAATCAGTGAAGCTTCCGATATAATAGCTCCGAGAAGGTGATCACATGTATAAAGGAAAAATTGCTGTCCGAAAAATCGTTGAATTTATTTTGCGCCGTGGTGATATCGATAGTCGCAAAGTCAGTAACCATACTGCTCAAGAAGGCGCTCGTATCCATCGACGATTGCAAAAAGAAGCCGGCGATGCCTATCAAAAGGAAGTCTTTTTCAAAATAGAAAGCGAGATCGAAAAGGACAAGTTAACTATCGAAGGACGTGCAGACGGCTTATTCTATGACGAAGAGAAACAATGTTGGGTAATCGATGAGATCAAAACGTCAGAACCCTACTTTGAAGATCTTCCTGAGGATCAAATCGATTTATTTTTTGCTCAAGGGATGGTTTATGCTTATATTTACCTTCAAGAAGAAAAGTTGACGGAAATTGAAGTCCAACTAACCTATTACCAGACGACGGAGCAGCTGATCACCCGCGTCCGTCGCCATTTTACAGTGGAAGAACTTACTGAATTTTATACCCACTTGATCAATGAATATCATAAATGGCTGGTTTTTCAGGAAAATTGGCGCCGTGTTAGAAATACTTCACTACAACTGTTAAAATTTCCTTTCGAAACGTATCGAAAAGGGCAACGGGAATTGGCTGCTGCCGCTTATAAGACGTTAAAAAACGGCAAGCGATTGTTTGCTGAAGCGCCAACAGGTACTGGAAAAACCATATCGACTCTTTTTCCTGCACTAAAAGTATTAGGAGAAGGGGATGGCGATCGTTTGTTTTATTTGACGGCAAAAACGATCACTCGCCAAGTAGCTGAAGATGCTTTAAGCAAGTTGGCGGATAACGGCAGTGAAACAAAAAGTGTGACCCTCACTGCCAAGGATAAGATTTGCTTTTTAGATGAACGGAATTGTACGCCGGAACATTGCCCATATGCGAATGGCTATTATAACCGAATCAATGAAGCGCTATGGGATCTGCTTCATCATGAAAATCAAATCACACGAGAAGTGATTGAAACGTATGGAAAAAAGCATACCGTCTGTCCCTTCGAACTTTCGCTGGATGTCAGTGTGTTTTGTGATGTCATTATTGGTGATTATAACTATCTGTTTGACCCGACTGTTTATCTCCGACGCTTTTTTGAGGAACCAGAAGAAGATTACTTTTTCTTGATCGATGAAGCCCATAATCTCGTCAATCGTTCAAAAGAGATGTATTCAGCAGAGATTCGTCGCAGCACGTTTAAAGATCTTAGAAAGCAATTGCCAATGGATCAACAAAAACTTCGTCGAGCATTGAATAAAGTGGAGAAAGAATTCTCTGCGATTGAAAAAATCGCTGAGACGGATCATTGGGAGTACCATCATCAAAAAGAACCCCATGAAACGATGAACAAGCAATTAGCAAAGCTAGCTGAGCTTATGAAAGAATGGCTGCCAGCTAACCCTGAACATACGGCTCAGGAAGCGGTGCTACAAAGTTATTTTGAAGTGAATCACTTTTTGAAAATTGCTGAATTCTATGACGATCATTATGAAACAACAGTAGAGGTCACTCGATATGAGCTGACTCTTCGTCAATTTTGCATTGAACCGGCTCATTTTCTACAGCAAGTGTTAGACAAAGGAAAAGCCAGCTTGTTGTTTTCAGCCAGTTTCACGCCTCTTGATTATTACCAGGAAGTGCTGGGAGGCGGAGAAAAAGCATTACGCTATAGACTGCCAAGTCCATTTGATCCTGCAAATCAAAAAATCCTGATCGCAAATTACATCCAGACGACTTACCGGCAACGGACAGCCAGTCTGCCAGCGATCGTAGATGCCCTTTATCGAATGGTTCACGCAAAGTCAGGCAATTATATGGTTTTCTTTCCTTCTTACCAGTATTTGGACGAAGTAGCAGAAGCATTTCATCACGCGTATCCGACTATTAAGATGCTCGTACAGGATACAGCTATGAATGAAACGGAACGAGAAAATTTTTTAGCGGAATTCAAATACGACACGGCGGACGCTGAAGAAAAAACTTCGTTGATAGGATTTTGCGTATTGGGCGGAATTTTTTCGGAAGGCATCGACTTGAAGGGAACTCGTCTGATCGGAACGGCGATTGTTGGTGTCGGATTGCCGCAAATCAATCACGAACAAGAACTGATTCGGGACTATTATGAAGAAAAAAAACATGCTGGTTTTGCCTATGCCTATCGGCTGCCTGGAATGAACAAAGTTCTGCAAGCAGCGGGACGTGTCATTCGTGATTCTAGGGATCAAGGCGTGATCCTGTTGCTGGATCAGCGTTTTCATACAACGGCTTACCAGCAACTGTTTCCATTACACTGGCAACACGCCCAAACCTGCTTTCGACCAGAGCAGATTAGCAAAGCAATGGACCATTTCTGGCAAAAACAAAAAGACTCTCAGCACCGATCGTAGACCGTACATGCGGTTTGCGATCGGTACAGAGAGAAGTCAACGATAATTTGTGAATTGTAAATCGATCGGTAATTCAAGCTTGCGCAGCAGCTGGATGACTTCTTGTAAATCGTCACGGCTTTTACCAGTGACACGAATCTGATTGTCTTGAATCTGCGTTTTAACTTTCAATTTTGCATTTTTGATGGCGGTCGTAATTTTTTTCGCCTGTTCTTTATCAATGCCGTTGATCAATTCTGCAGTCTGACGGGCTTTGGCGCCAAGTGCATGTTCAGTCTGTGAGAATTGGATATTTTTTGTCGGAACACTTCGTTTGATGAGTTTGCTGCTTAACACATCTTTGATTTGTTCAAGTTTGAATTCATCGTCTCCCACGATTGTTAATTTATTGCCATCCATTTTAATTTCAACTGTCGAACCTTTAAAGTCAAATCGATTCTTTAATTCTTTTTCTGCTAGTTGGATGGCATTTTTTACTTCTTCTGTATTGATTTCAGATACAACATCGAAACTTGCTTCTTTTGCCACAAAAGATCATCCTTTCTATTTTTCTTTGATTTTACCATGAGTCAGAAAAAAGAGGGGAGAGAAACTAAATTTTTGCAAATAATAGTTTCAATTTTAGACACAAACTGCTATTCTTTGGAAGGAGATTTTTTGTGAAGGAGAAATGGCATTGTGAGTAAATTATGGACGAAACATCAGCAGTCGGAAAGACTGAAAAAAATCGGGGTTATTTTGTTGTCAGGATTGACCGCAGCGATCGCGTTGAATTTCTTTTTGATTCCTGCAAAAGTACTTTCTGCAGGGATGAATGGTGTTGCCCAGTTGATCGTAGCAGTCGGGTGGGAACAATTCGGCTTGCATCTTAGTACCGGTCTCTTTATTTTGCTTTTGAATGTGCCAATCTTTATTTTAGGCTTTATCAAACTAGGCAAAGCTTCCACTTGGATGAGTTTTATTAACGTTGTAGTGGTCTCTTTAATAACGATGATTTTGCCTCAAGGAGAAATCACAAACAATATCCTCGTGAATTCGTTGATTGGCGGCGTATTACTTGGTGTTGGAGTCGCTTATTCGTTAAAAATGGGTTTCACAACGGGAGGAATGGACATCCTCTCATTGATTTTATCAAAAACGACAGGTAAGACTGTCGGCAAATATATGTTTATGCTTAATGGCATTATTGTTATGCTGTCAGGGTTTATTTTCTCATGGGAGAGCGCCTTGTACACGATCATTTCCATTTTTGCTATGAGTTATGTGGTGGATATGCTTCATACAAGCCATCAAAAAGTTACGGCATTGATCATCACCACCAAAGCGGAATCTGTCGGCAAGAATATTTCAAAACATGTGTTTCGCGGTATGACATTGTTGCCATCTGTAGGAGGGTATTCTGGTGTTCCTGGAAATATGATTATGATGGTAGTTACTCGTTATGAAATCTATGATTTGGAACAAGCTGTTTTAGAAGCGGATGAGAATGCATTTATCAACTTTGTTCCGACTCAATCGATCACAGGACGTTTTGCAACAGACGATGAACAGCGTACATTCAAAACAACCGGAGTCTTTCCAGAATTGAAAGTTAACAAAAAGAATCGTCCCTAAGGAAAACGAAAGCGAAAGTGTCATTTACAAAGGGATTAAAACAAGTTATGATTTGAACAGATCATCAAAGGAGGTTTCGACTATGCCTTATACTGAAGCAGAAAGCGAAGCAATCAAAGAACGTGTCTTAGCAGCGTTAGAAACAGTTATTGACCCAGAATTAGGGATTGACATTGTCAATCTTGGTTTAATATATGAAATCGAATTTGACGGGGAAACAGGCGATACAGTTATTAAAATGACATTGACCACTATGGGTTGCCCATTAGCCGACGTTTTGACCGAACAAATTCATGAAGCATTAAGCGACATTCCAGAAGTCAAAAATCCAGAAGTAAAATTAGTCTGGTATCCCGCTTGGACGACCGATAAAATGAGCCGTTATGCACGGATCGCGTTGGGGATTCGCTGATTCCAATGCAGCGGCTGTTAGTTTCGTAAGTCGTTTGAAATAGTATGGATGTATAAGTACATTTCATTCTCTAAATAATCCGTAGAAATTTTGGAACTCTTTTATTAACTTTTAAGATAAGTTAGTAAAGGAGTTTTTTAGTTAAACAATTTTTTATTAGTATCTGTTGCATTTTCAATAAGGAAACGCGACCCCATACCTCTGTTAAACAGGAAGCTTTATAGTAAAAGAAAAGTGAGTCTGAATTTAGCGAAATGAACGATTTTCGTGCGACGACTGCTTGTCGTTTCAGAGACCATTTTTGTAAAAAATGATAAAATAATGATCGATAACTAAAGAAAAGGAATCCGGCCTATGCTATTAACAAAGAAAAAACTCTCTCGCCTAGCGGCTCCCTATAATGAAGGAGATATGAGTATTGGTTTTGCCGAATCACAAAGTATAGAAAGTATAAGCAGCAAAACGATTTTACTTGTGAATGATCGCCAAGTAATCATTTTATTTTTGAACTTTTTTCAAACAAAAGTCATTGATCACATGGCTTACACCAGAAAAGATCTAGTCAATGAGCAATTAAGTCAAGGGTTCAATGGGTTAGACGTTGTTTGGCGTTTTACAGTCCAAAATAAAAAATGGCGTTTTCGCATACTAAAGAAAATAGTCACACTAGGAAAAATGCAAAGAGAATTGATCGAGCGGCTCTAAAAGAGGGTACGTACCTAAATTGTAAAAGAATTTTGAGCGGTAATTTGATGAAGACTGATTGTCTTTTTTTCAAGGATCTCAGCGAATAGAGAATTGCTACAAATAAAATAATGACGAAACCTAAAACGGCAATTGCATTTTGCAAACTAGAAAGGTAAACTATTTTCAATGAAGAAAGGAGACGAACAATGTTAACGACTAAATTTGGTGAATTCACCTACGACAATCCCTTTATGAATGCTTCCGGCGTTCACTGTATGACCACTACGGATTTGGAGGAACTTGCAGCATCAGAAGCCGGTTCTTTTGTTACAAAAAGTGCCACTTTAGCACCGCGAGAAGGAAATCCCGAACCGAGATATGTGGATCTCGCTTTAGGAAGTATCAATTCAATGGGATTACCAAATAAAGGCTTAGACTATTATTTGAATTTTGCTTTAGAGAAACAAGAAGCAATCGCTCCTGAAGCACCTTTCTTCTTTTCTGTTGCAGGCATGAGTGTTGAAGAAAATATTGAACTTCTAAGAAAGATTGAAGCTAGCAACTTTCGTGGTATCACAGAGTTGAATCTTTCTTGCCCGAATGTCCCAGGAAAGCCACAAGTTGCTTATGATTTTCCATTGACAGAACAAATTTTAGAGCAAGTTTTTAGTTTCTTCACGAAGCCTTTAGGCGTGAAATTACCGCCTTATTTTGACCTGGCGCACTTTGATCAAATGGCTGAAATTTTGAATAAATTCCCTTTAACATACATCAATTCTATCAATAGTATTGGTAATGGTCTATATATAGACCCAGAAACAGAAGCAGTAGTGATCAAGCCTAAAGAAGGCTTTGGCGGTATCGGTGGCGAGTATGTCAAACCAACAGCACTCGCCAATGTTCGGGCTTTCGCAACCCGACTAAAACCAGAAATCAATGTAATCGGAACTGGCGGCATTCGTTCTGGACAAGATGCATTTGAGCATTTGTTATGCGGAGCGACGATGTTACAAATCGGAACGGAATTACAAAAAGAGGGACCAGCGATTTTTGCCCGTCTGAAAAAAGAATTGACAGAAATTATGACTGCCAAAGGCTACACATCGATCGATGAATTCCGCGGTAAACTTCGCTCATTGTAGCCGATTAGCAAATTGCTACTGAAGGAGGAATGGCATGATCCAGTTTAGAAAAGCGACGCTCTCTGATTTGCCGGAAATGATGGCTCTCTTTGAGATGGGCATACAATCCTTAAAAAAACAAGGCTCACCTCAATGGCAAAATGGCTATGGTCCCACTCGTGAAAAAATCAAAGAAGATATCAATCAACAAGAAAGTTATCTCTTGTTATATGACGATCAAATTGCTGCTTCTGCCGCTTTAGTCAAAGGGGTCGATCCCCTTTATACTGCGATAATCGAAGGTAGTTGGTCAGGGGATGGGCCTTATGCATCAATCCATCGTGTCGTAGTCAGTGACCATTTTAGAGGCAAACAATTGAGTGCACATTTACTAAAAGCGCTAGAGGAAGAAGCGTTAGCAAAAGGGATCCATGATTTACGGATTGATACCTATCAAGCAAATATTGGAATGCAGAAAGTGATCGAAACCTGTGGTTATCAATATCGTGGGCAAGTTGTTTTCCCTATTCCACACGGTGAACGACTGGCCTATCAGAAATTAATCTAATTGATTGGGTGAATATAGTAATATCTGCTGTAATTGCCAGACCACAAGCGGAATGGCTGAGCCATACTAATTCCTTAATTTCCTTAGCGGGTTCAGGTCGAATTTGGGCAGCTTGTTTAGCTCATAAATAAGATGTTTTTTGAAAGATTGATCATGACGGAAAGAAAGATAGCAAGTTTTGCGTAGCTTTATTATGCAGGGCTTGCTATCTTTTTGTTTATTTTTATTCCGAATAGACGAAATTAATTAAATGTATAAAAATAGAGAGTTATCACTTTATTTTAATATTTTGCATATGGTAAAGTTGATTTGAGTAAACAATGGAGGAGAATCCAATGAAAAAAAGAAAAAGTATGCGTAAGGCGTTGGCAATGCTAGCGGCTCTATTGATCACCCTTGGACAAGGGGTGCCTGCGGTTGAAGCATTGACTGTCTTAGAGAATAACGCAGAATCAGCAATAGTCGATTCAGGCTCATCAATCTCAGACGAATCAAATGAATCCTCAGAACCATCTGAAGACCGAACGGCCGATTCTTTCGAAACGGCATCAAGCAGTCAAAGTATGGAAACAGAAGAATCCATTGATGAAAGTCATTCTACTGAATCATCGTCTTCTAGTGAAACGACTGAGGAAACAAGTGAAAGTACAAGTACGTCTGAAAGTGAGACATCTTCCTCAAGTAGCAGTGCGTCGACAACGGATTCAACTAAGGATTCTACAACGCCTAGTATGTCTTCTACTACCGAAAGGCCATCAGGAACCAGTCATTCATCAAAGCCAAATGATACGACAGCAAATTCCACCCAAAGTTCTTCGGAACCAAAGACATCCAACACAGGTTCTTCAGTCAGCCAATTGCCGCCATCCAATCAGCCTATAGCAGATTCTTCCCAGACAGTTGATTTATCAGATAAATTGGTTACCACCCCAACTGATTCTAATTTGAATGGCTATATCTTGCCGTTGTTGAATCAGTTAGCAAATGAACGATCCGCAGCGCTGATTTCAGAAGCGTTGAATCAACTAGGCAAACCATATGAAAAAGATGCGCAGGGTACTGGATTTAATAATCTTTCGTTGCCTATTGCTGTTTATCATGGCGTTTTTGATATAAAAGGGATCGAAACTTATGATCAGCTTAGCCGGGTAGGAAAGCAAACATCACTTGAAAAAGCCGTACCTGGAGATCTTTTGTTTTGGAAAGACGGTCAGCAATTAGTCAAAGCAGCAATTTACCTTGGACAGGATAAACTGATCATGGCAGATCAACCCCAAGCGGAACAAATAGTCAAGGAAGAAAAAGCGGCGACAGAAAACAATGGCGTACGCATTTATACTATTACTGATAAACAGAATAGTACTGCGGAAACAAAACAATTGATCCAAGAAGATCAGGTAAACAAACCAGATGTAGTAGTTCATTTTTCTGACTCGCAAAAAGTAACACCTCATGGACAATCACTAATCGCTAAGTATGCGGCTAGCTATGATTTTCGCAAGAATCCGCAAACAGAAGCATTTGTTGCGGCAATTGCAGAAGATGCTCGGGAACTAGGCTTAACTTATGGTGTGTATGCGTCGGTTATGATTGCACAGGCAATTTTGGAAAGCGGATCTGGTCAGAGTGGCCTTGCTTCTCCTCCGTATTATAATTTGTTTGGAATCAAAGGAACTTCCGGTAGTCGTTCCGTTTCTATGATGACAGCTGAGGATAATGGGACCGGAGAATTTTATACGATCCAAGCTGCTTTTCGTGCCTATACAGGATACAAGGAGTCGTTAAAGGATTACGTTCATTTACTGCGGACAGGAATTAGTGGGAATGCTGATTTTTACAAAAAGGTTTGGCGTTCTGAAGCAAAAAACTACCTGCAAGCGACTGAATATTTAAAGGGGCGTTATGCAACGGATACGAGCTACAACAATAAACTGAATTCATTGATTGCTGTCTATGAATTAACGAAATATGATGAAGCCAAAGCTGACAGCGGCGTTGTCCTACAATCAAAAGAAGCGATTCCCAAAGAGTATCGGCAGCTGTTGGTGTTTCCTGATTATAACGGTGTAAATTATAATACCTCAGGTTCTTATCCAGTCGGACAATGTACTTGGTATGCTTACAATCGGGTCAAGCAATTGGGCGGCAGTGTGGATGAATATATGGGGAATGGTGGAGAATGGGGAGCAACCGCAAAACGTTTAGGCTATAAAACGGCGGCTACTCCAAAAGCAGGCTATCTGATCAGTTTTAGCCCAGGCACTGCTGGCTCTAGCACACAATATGGACATGTCGCCTTTGTGGAAGCGGTTGGCAAAGATGGCATTTTAATATCAGAGGGCAACGTTATTGATGGCAAAACGATTTCTTATCGAATCATTCCCAATGAGCTTGCTTATTCGCAAAGTGTCAGTTATATTGCCCCAAAATAAAATTTCGACCAAAAACTCTAGCGAATCGTAAAAATTCGGTTGTCAACTTCTGCCACAATTGCTAAGATAGAGCACGTAAAGGACGGTGCCGAATGAAAAAACGTATCAAAAAGAAAAAAGCCTATAAAAAGTATATCCAAGACATATTCACAGGATATGAAGAAATGTTGGAAAATCCTGAGCTCAAGGAGAGATCCTTTAGTTATTTGAAAGAAGAAACAGTCTTGAGACGTGATGAAAACGATCAGATTCGTTTTCGGACTCGGGACATTGATTAAACTGCCTATTTTAGGCAGTTTTTCTTTTTCAAAAATAATTGAAAGTATTTCAGAAAAACACTTGCTCTTTCATACGCTTAATGATAAAGTAGTGAACGTTGGCAAAACACGCCGACAGTCAAAACCTTTCAAAAAAACTTTTTGAAAAAAGGGCTTGACCAAAACGGAAACAGATGATATTATAACGAAGTCGCAAATTTAAGAAATCAATTTGATGCTGATGCAGCAACAAAAAAGATTGAAAAAAGTTGTTGACAAATAACAATTCATTTGTTATTCTAATGGAGTCGCTGATGACGCACAGGAAGTTGTTGAATAAACACTTTCGAAAAAAACTTTTAAAAAAAGAGTTGACATTCACTTGTTGATCTGATATGATTTAAAAGTTGCTAACGCAGCGCAGTAGACCTTT
>NZ_QPQX01000008.1:0-161905 GCF_005234805.1 Enterococcus sp. ARL09-542 | reverse complement strand
TTTGAGTTGAAACGAAGAAAAAGTGTTAGTAGAAAATCGCCTTCGATTTTCCACCAACACAAAATATTATAGAACCGTTTTATTACACTCACAGACTTTTTTGTTACACTTTTTTAGTTAATCGGTAGTTGTTTTCGCTAAAACTTCTTGCAAACGCCAAGCGGTTATTCGAGCAATCAAATCATAAGGAATAGGTTCTGTAAACGAAAAACGGATTGTTCCTTTACTGGTCTTATAAGACTGCCATTCTTTTTCAAAAGCAAGAATGGCAGAGGGTGTTGGATAAAATCCTATGTGCTCTTTTGCACAGGCAAAGTGGACGATATTCTCTGTTTGGAAATAGGTTGGCATCTGATAACGAATCCGCTCTTCGGCATCCGGCAGGACTGTTTTGATCAAATTTCGGACCTCCTGCAATACAGTGGAATGATCCGGAAAGCCAGCAATATACTGATCAACCGTTTCAATGGTGTTTGTCATAAAGCTCCCCTTTTTGTATTGATTGTACTACAGAAAGGAATTTTACAAAAAAAGGAGCCTGTCAGTGGGTGGCTGACAGGCTAGGAGTTAAAAATGAAAAGTGTTAGTTAGGGTTGTTTGTTGGTATGCTTATACTATAGTCGGCAAATGTGAATTTTTTGTGGAGAAAAGCTTGGAAAGTTTTAAAGATTGCTTTCTAGAGAAAAAGAGACAAAAAATTACCCGCCGGTGGGTGGCCGGCGGGAAGGAGTTAAAAATGAAAAAGTGTTAGGGTTGTTTGTTGGTATGCTTATACTATACTAACTAAATATGAATATTCTGTGACAAAAGTTTTCGGAAGTTCTTAAGAAAAGATAACGATTCGGTTACACGTGCTGATTTTTTTCATTGAAGTATTTTTTCAACGTACGATAAAGATCGATGTATTGAGCATCAGCAGCTGCATAATCCCATAGATAAGTTGCCATCGTTGGGTTCATTTTTTTCATCAATTGATTGGAACTAATCACTAAATCATAGGGTTCCTTCAATTGCGGATCATAAGGATCCGCTTGCACAAAGGTCAGATCTTGCAGAAATTGATTCAAGGATTGGACAAGTAAAAAGTTGTCTTCCAAAACGACACCGACATGCAGCCGATTGGCGTAGCGGATCTTATCATAGAATGGTAACAAGACGTGAGTAAACATCGCTGCTAACTGTTCTTGATTGGTGTCATTGATATAGTCTACATTATTGGAAGAGCGATAGTCGGTAAAGAATTGATCGATATGCTGATGCAATTGTTCCTGTGGCAGACCATGTCCCATGGAAAGGGTGAGCAGCCGGTAAATATTAGGAAACGGTTGTCGAAAGACGTAGTTGCCAAAGGTCGCATTGATTAGATTACCAATCAAGATAGGATCATCTAAAAGTTCCTGCTGTCCAGCAAAATAGGTCTGTTTCATTTGGGCAAGGAAATCAAAAACTAACGGATAGATCGGATTCTGTTTAGTCGTATAGAATGTCAATGTTTGTTGCAAGGAAGGATCTTCCTCAGACAAGTAGAAGGGTAGCATTTGGGAGAGCAAATAGATAAAACTTGATTCTCCTTTAAGCTGTTTTTCTGTTAATTCAGTATCGGCAGTCAACGTGGTACGCAAGCGATTGAAATCATAATAGCGATTGTTTTTCATCAAAAAATTATAACGGCGGTCGTATTTTGCAAAATTCGCTTTTCTAATGCGTAAAAGGACCAACGCAGCAAAATATTTTAACTCTAGCTTCCCTAGATAAGAACGAGAGATAGGAAAATAGCTAGCAAACTCATCGACGAAAGCTTCTGCATCAGACTCAGAAACGGCAAAAGGCCATTTGATCCCCCGGACGCCTAACCAAATGATATTGAATAAGGAAAGACGCACTAAGCGCTCGTCGCCAACGAGATTCGATTCTGTATAAGTAAAACGCAATTGAAACTGCTTCAAATGGTTTTTTAGATGTTCGAATTTTCGGGATACTGTTGAACGGCTGACATCATATTTCTTGCAAAAATCCGTAATGGTAGGATTTTCTTCATTCAGCATATAAAGAACATATAAGAATGGTACGCTCTTGTTCAAAAGATAAAACCGGTACTCATCAATCGTTGCCGCAATATTTTGGGGCTGCAGCTTGCCACCACGTCCAAGTATTGACAAGTGATCCGGGGTCAACTCGTGTAAATCTTGATCGATCTCAGTCAACTCAATGAATGTTTGCTGATAGCTCAAGTCCATTTCTTTGGCTAATTGCGCGATTGGATGATTTGGATTTTGTAAAGTAAGCATGCGCCGGAATAATTTAAATTTGATCAACGTTTGCGGATCCATCATAAGTTCTTCGTAAAACATAAATATCCTCCTTTAATGGGTCTATTGTACCTGTTTTTGTTTCAACTGTCAGTCTTTTATCAAAAAAAATGGCCTACCTTTCAAAAATGGTAGGTCATTTTTTTTGAATTAATGATTTTTGACGGATTTCGGTTCTTTTTTGCACCAAGCCCAAACGAGACCTATGATGAAACCGATGATTGCAGGTGCCAGCCAACCCATGCCGATTTTGAAGAACGGCAAGTATTGCTCTGCAAATTTCAATAACTGCTGAACGACAGCAGTGTCTCTAATCAATGCCGGGCAAGCATTTAATCCGTCAATAACGGCTGCCACCAGGGTGAAATAAGTGGTCATACGGTACACACTGGCACGATGCTGGAACAATGGACTAATAATCGCCAACAAAATCAATGTAATGGCCAGCGGATAGACAAACATCAGAACAGGAGTTGAAAACTCAATGATTTTCGTCAGACCGATATTTGCAAAGATCGCTGGTAGAATGCTGGCAACAGCACTGAAAAACAAGTAGCTTCTTGCAGGAAACAATTCTGCAAAGGTTTCGGCAAATGCGGTGATCAATCCGATCGCAGTTTTCAAACAAGCTAAAATGACGATCAATGCTAAGAGCAGACTTCCAGAGCGGCCTAAGTAATGGTTGGCTACTTGTGCTAAAGCGATCCCACCATTGGCACTGATCGCAAATTTTCCTAGGCTCATCGCTCCCATGTAGGAAAGCAATGTGTAGATGATCCCCATCAGAAAGATACTGATAGAGCCAGAAAGAATCGTATCTTTCGCGATTTCGGAAGGTTTCGTGATACCCATGTTACGGATCGCAGTCACAATAATGATGCCAAAGGCTAATGAGGCTAGTGCATCCAACGTATTGTACCCATTTGTGAAGCCGGTGAAGAAGGCGTGTTCTTGGTAAAGCGGAGAAACAGGCGCCTCTTGGATTGTACCCATTGGCTGCGTAAAAGCAAAGACTAAAAGTAAGCCAAGCAATACCAAAAAGAGGGGATTCAAGAATTTTCCTACGTAATCCAATATCTTACTAGGCTTGCGTGAGAACCACCACGCAGCCCCAAAGAATAATAGTGAAAATACGGCCAACAAGGGTGCTTGGAGATCTTGGGAAACAAAGGGTACAAGTCCGATCTCAAAGGAAGTTGTGGCTAACCGAGGGAGTGCAAAAAAAGGACCAATCACTAAATAAAGCAACACAGTGAAAATAATGGCATAACGGCGGTTGATCCGTGAAGCTAATTCGAAGACACCCGTACTTTGGGAAAGACCAAATGCGATAACGCCTAAGAATGGTAACCCAATTCCGGTCACTAAGAAACCTAAATTGGCAAGGGCTACATTACTACCAGCTTCTTGTCCCATATGCACTGGGAAAATCAAATTTCCCGCACCAAAAAATAGACCAAACAACATAGAACCAACATACAAATAGTCTTGAATACGTAACTTTTTCTTCATATCAACTTACTCCTATAGTTCTCTAGTTTTAAAAAAAATAACAAAAAAATGATCAAATAGCAACTCTTAGTTGACCAAGGCCAAAAAAAGAAACCAGGGAACAAGCGACAAGAAGATGATTCGGTAAGGACAAGCAATGCCCTCTTGTAAGACAGGAAGGCACTGACTGTTCGTCTAAATCATTTTGTCTGCAACTTGTACCCTAGTTCAGCACAGGATCAATTAAGTACCCGCGATAGAAATTCTTTCGTCCGCTGTTCTTTTGGATGGATAAAGATTTCTTCTGGTGTGCCTTCTTCAGCGATCACACCTTTGTCCATGAAGATCACTCGGTCAGAGACTTCTTTAGCAAAGCCCATCTCATGGGTCACGATGACCATAGTCAGCCCAGTATGAGCTAACGCATTCATCGTTTTCAAAACTTCTCCGACCATCTCTGGATCAAGAGCTGAAGTTGGTTCATCGAATAACATCACATCAGGATCCATTGACAATGCCCGGGCAATGGCTACCCGTTGCTTTTGTCCACCAGATAATTGAGCCGGTTTTGCTTTGACGTAGCGGCTCATGCCGACTTTTTCCAAATTCTCCCGAGCAATTTTTTCTGCTTCGGCGCGATTTCTTTTTAGAACAGTGACTTGGCCCGTGACACAATTTTCCAGAACATCCATGTTATTAAAAAGGTTGAAGGACTGGAACACCATCCCTAAATGAGTCCGATAGTTTGGTAAGCTGTATCCTTTTTCTAGGACATTTTCGCCCATATAAATGATTTTTCCACTGGTTGGCTTTTCTAAAAGATTGATACACCGAAGCAGTGTGGATTTCCCTGAACCGGAGGAGCCGATAATCGTTACGACTTCACCTTTATTGACCGAAAGACTAATGTCTTTCAAAACGACATTGTCGCCAAAACTTTTCTTTAAATGATCGATTTCGATAATTGCTGACATCTGTCTTCCTCCTTATTCTGGGTTGATATCTTCTAGTTTGACATAAGAACTAGGACCATCCATTTTGCGTTCAACAAAACGTAAAATTTGAGTCGCAGAGATTGTCAAAACGAGATAGATTGCACCGATGATCGCAAATGTTTGGAAGTATTGATAATTTGTTCCGGCAGCCGATGTTCCTTGGAAGAAAAGATCGGCGACACTGATTACGCTCAACACGGCAGTATCTTTGATATTGATGATGATTTCGTTACCTGTTGCTGGTAAGATATTTCGCATAACTTGTGGCAAGACAACTTTGAACATCGTTTGCCAGTGAGTCATTCCAATTGCTTGTGCTGCTTCAAATTGACCATCATCCACTGCAAAGATCCCGCCACGGACGATTTCAGACATATAGGCTCCTGTATTGATAGAAACGATCAATAATGCCGAAATCGTACGATTCATGGAAACACCAAATGCTAGAGCAGTCCCATAAAAAATGACCATAGCTTGTACCATCATTGGTGTGCCACGGAAAACTTCAATATAGATCGTCAATAATGCATTGATCAATTTTTGGAAAAAGCGACTTACAGGATTTTCAGCAGCTGGCAGCGTCCGAAAGACACCGACTAATAGACCAATCAATAATCCGACGACAGTAGAAACGATCGCAATGAAAAGCGTCAATCCTGCCCCTCGTAAAAATAGAGAACCATAGTCATCGATGATTTTTTTGAAATCGGCCAGCAGACCTTGATTCGCTGAATCTCCGCTGGTGTCCGCAGGCTGCTCTTCGATAGCCGCATCCATGAGTTTCGTGCGTTCACTTTGAGGGATCGTCGCTAGAATCTCGTTGACCTTTTGGACATCGGGGTCACCTTTGCGCATACCAACGGCAACTTGGACATCCTCTGGGTTGGTTTCAAAACCTTGACCTTCGGCAAATTCGATCATCTTCAGATCAGGATTTGCCCCTGTAGCAGTGACGCCTTCAGGACGTTCGCTGACGTACCCGTCAATGATGCCTGAAGCCAACGCGACGCGCATGGAAGAAAAATCTTTCATGGCTTGTTCTTTTTGTACTTCTGGAATTTGATCGATCACTGTGTAATGGAATGTATTTAATTGGGCGGTGATTTTTGCACCTGTCAAATCAGCTAAACTTTTCGCATTTGCGAATTTACCATCTTTTTGAACGACAACGACTAAGTTCGATTCGTAGTAAGGATCGGTAAAATCGATTTGTTCCCGTCGTTCGGCTGTAGGGGACATCCCAGCGATTACCGCATCAATGGTCCCTGATTGTAATGCAGGTGCCAGGCCATCCCATTGTGTTTTGACGATCACTAATTCTTTGCCAAGACCATCAGCGATTTTCTTCGCGATTTGAACGTCATAACCGCCAGCATAGGCAGACCCTTTCTCGCCAGAAATAGGTACCGCTCCATGGGCATCGGTGGTTTGGGTCCAGTTGAAAGGGGCATAACCCGCTTCCATCCCCACTCGAAACTGATCAGCTGGAGTTTGATCATCTGCATGAGCAGTCATCGATACATTGACAAGTGTGAAACAGAGGGCGAAAAATGCCCAAAACCAATTCATTTTCTTCATTTTCTCTTTCCTTTCACGAGTGGCACTACAGACAGGCAAAGGTAACAAAAAAACAGCCGTACTCCATGATTGGAAAACGGCTGTTGACAATTTCGTCGACAAACCTTTCACAAAACATAGCGCAACTTAGCCAAGCTAAGACAGTACGCAAGTTGTTCACTTGCGTCCCAACAAAATAATTCAAGCAAGAATCAGTTTGTTTCGGCGATGTTCCCTAGCTCTGCTTTTGACGTGTTGCTTCACTCAGCAGGATTAATGAACCTCGCGACCTCTACCTAAATGTTAAAGGATACTCGTATTTGATTATGATACTTAATCGAGTGTAGAAGAAAAAGGTGGATTTGTCAATTCTTTTCAACAAAAAAAGCAGTCTCTTTTCTTTGGAAAAGGGAACTGCTTTTCTTTACTTTCGGCTACTTTAAGCAACTTTGGCTTTTGGTTCGCGGCCTAAGACAGCTTGAATAACTGTCAGACCTAGTAATAAGCTTAGAGCTAAATAAATGAGACTTGAGTATTGTGTAACGCCCCAGTCTTGACCTAATGTACGATAAACCAATAGAACGAGTGCTTGAATGATTGCTGTGATGACATTTAAGAAAGCAAACGCCCATAGATTTCCATTTTCTTTACGAGATAAATAGAAAATAGAGAAGTATAAGCTAACTGCCAACCAGCCGAAACTGATGATGATCATTGCCCAATAAATAATAGATGCTACCAATGTATTTCACCTCACTTTGATTCGTGAATAGTTTACCACGTTTTTTGTAGAATGTCATGAAAGAATCAATGAAATGAGCTGAAAATTCCAAGTGAAGATTTCCTTCCTGTTGAGGCTTTTTCAAGGGAAGGTTTGTGAAAAATCGCGGATGATGGTTATAAAAAATGGGGAAATTAGGTATACTATTAAAAAGTAGAACAATCACGGAAGGAGTTCAGCAAAATGTTAGTATCGATTGAAACAGCTGTCGAAAAGATTCAAGCTGCCGAGTCTATCACTTTTTTGACAGGAGCGGGCGTTTCAACCCCTTCCGGTATTCCGGATTACCGCTCTTTGAAAGGGATTTATCATGGCATTGAAGCGCCAGAATATCTGTTGAGTCATACTTGTATGGTCAGAGAGCCGGATAAATTTTATCAATTTGTCAAACATCTCTACCATCCTGAAGCAAAGCCCAATGTGATCCATCAGACGATGGCAGAGTTCGCTCAAGAACGGAACGTTTGGGTAGTCTCGCAAAACATTGATGGCCTCCATCAACAGGCGGGGAGTCAGCAGCGTATTGATTTCCACGGAACCCTTTACCGCTGTTACTGCCGTCAATGCGGTGCAGAAGTTCCTTGGCAAACCTATTTGACAGACTGGCATCATGCCGATTGCGGTGGACAGATTCGTCCAGCGATCGTCTTGTATGAAGAAGGTTTCAGCGAAGAAACAATTACTGCAGCTATCAACGCTGTGGCCAATGCACAGCTAGTGGTCGTGGTAGGCACCTCATTACAAGTCTATCCTTTTGCTGGTTTGTTGCAGTATCAAAATAGCCAGAATTGCTTGATCATCAACCAAACAATGCTTGAACAAAATACGACTCCTCAAGTTTTAGCAAGTGGGGAAACAGTTTTTGCAAAACTCTCACACTAAAATTGAAAAGGAGTATGGAGGCACATTATGACAGAACGTACAGAAAAAGAAAAAATGATTGCTGGTGAATTGTATTTTTCACCAGATCCAGAATTAGTTGCCGATCGCAAATTTGCCAGAGAACAAATGCACTTGATCAATCGGGAATCCGAACCGATGATCAAAGAACAACTGCTAAAAGAGACATTTGGTCAAGTGGCTGGCCGTATCTATATCGAACCGAATGTCCGCTTTGATTACGGCTATAATATTTCAGTTGGAAAAAATTTCTATGCCAATTATGATTGTATCTTTTTAGATGTTTGTCCCATTACCTTTGGTGATAACTGTATGCTAGCACCAAATGTTCGTCTCTTTACAGCTTCTCATCCATTGCATCCAGTCAAGCGTAATAGTGGCCTTGAGTATGGCGCACCAATTACAGTTGGCGACAATGCTTGGATCGGTGGCGGTGCAGTTATCCTTCCAGGTGTTCGCTTAGGCGATAACGTGGTCGTTGGTGCGGGAAGTGTCGTGACTAAATCGTTCCCTGATAACGTGGTGATCGCTGGAAATCCAGCTCGGATCATCAAAACCATTGAATCTGGTGAAACCATCGAAGAGATCGCAAAAGATGTCGCTCCCGCAACTAAAAGCACGACAGAAGTCGTTGCTGCTATCGATCATCAACGGGAGACGATCGATGCGATTGATCGAGAACTGACAGAATTATTAGAAAAACGCATGACAGCAGTCAGTGAAATCGTCCAATGGAAAAAACAGGAACAGACAGCAGTTCTGGATGAATCTCGGGAAGAAGCTGTTTTGAACAATGTTCGCCAGTCCGTTTCCAATAAAGCCTTCGAAGAAACGATTGTCGTAACCTTTGAGTCGATCATGGAACATTCTCGCACTTATCAAAAGAATCAATTGGAGGGATAATGATGGATGGAGCAACACGACGGGAAGCAATCATCAAACAGTTGCAGACCGCCGAGAAACCGATCAGTGCTAGTAAATTAGCGGGTAAGTTAGGTGTCAGCCGCCAAATCATCGTTGGTGACATTGCCTTGTTGCGAGCAGCAGGAGAGGCTATCGTGGCTACCGCTCGCGGTTACCGCTTAGAAGCTGCAAGTGAGACAGGTCATGTCAGCAAACTTGCTGTGCAACACCGTCCGGAACAAACAGAAGAAGAATTGTTGACATTTGTCTCTTGCGGAATCGAAGTGATTGATGTGATCGTTGAGCATGAGATTTATGGGGAATTAACAGGGAATCTGCGGATCAAAACGGAACAAGATGTCGCAGACTTTATGCGGAAATACCAGCATTCACAAGCCCGCCTGCTTTCTGATTTGACCAATGGGATCCATCTCCATACGTTACGCTACCAAGAAGCAGCAGAGTTAGAGCAAGCAAAGCAATTGTTGGCTGATAAAGGAATCTTATACCAAAACTAAAGGAGAAGTGGATGCAAGATATTCTGATCATCGTTGATTTACAAAAAGGCGTGTGTTCAAACAATGGCACCAAACTGGATCATCTCGATTCGCTGCTGTTGTTTGCCAACCAGCGGATCCAAACTTACCGTCATGCACAACGCCCCGTTTTATTTGTGCAGCATGAGGAAGAAGAACTCGGCTACCAAACAGATGAATGGCTCTTACATCCAGATTTGGCTGTGCAAGCAACCGACTTGTTTTTGCGCAAGACTCATGCGAATAGCTTTTTCAATACCTCCTTACAGTCCTTGTTGACAAAGCACCATGTTCGCAGCATCGAATGGATCGGTGCGCAAACTGAATTTTGTATGGATGGCACGATCAAATTTGCCCATGGATTAGGGTATCAGAATGTGTTGTATCAGCAAGCAACGACTACTTATGCATCCGAAGGCTGGTCAGCTGCTGAAATCATTCATTGGTATGAGCGGATCTGGCAAGATCGCTATGCCCAGATTCTAGCATTGCCAAAAAATTCTGAAAAAAAATAGTTTTCTGATTGACAAGGTATCCTTTTTCCGGTAAAGTACATTTCAACAAGAATAACTATCCGTTGATAAGGAAAGTAATCGTAGATACTTTAAAGAGAGACTCTGGTTGGTGGAAAGAGTTAAGTCTGAAACGTTGAAAAATGGCCTTGGAGGATTGATTGTCGATAAGTAGGCAATCACGGAATCTGCTCTACCGTTAAAAGGAGCACCAATCTCTTGATGGAATTTTCTTGATAGACGTTGGGTTGAGGGAAGGGAAACCTTCTGAACAAAAGGTGGTAACACGAGTGATCGTCCTTTTATCAGCAGATGCTGGTAAAAGGACTTTTTTTGTTTTCATCGATCTTTGAAAATAAAAAGCGGCATAAAAAAATAGAGTCAACACGATGAATTGGTAAGTACAAAAGGAATGTTCCTAAACAGAGAGCTTCGGTAGCTGAAAAGAAGCAGGAAACGAATTTTGGAAAATGGCCAAGGAGTGATTCGTCCCGAGCAATGATGCAAGGCGGCGACGGCAGCATCCGTTATCTTGCTAGAGTATGATCGTACTCGAAGAGGAGCTATATGTGAATATAGCTTAAACTGAGGTGGTAACACGCAAAAAGGCGTCCTCAAGCAAGCCATAACTGGCTTGCTTGAGGACGCCTTTTTGCTGTGAATCACTGCGATTGGTCAAAGACCCGAGCAGATGATGAACAGTACTAGGCGACCGGAGGGAGCGTAGTAACCTCACCCCGAATCACTGCGATTGGTCAAAGACCATGCAAGTTCTTCTTAGCGTCAGCTTAGAAGCAACTGTAGGCGAAGCATAGAGTAGACGAGCAGATGATGAGCAGTAGTAGGTGACCGGAGGAAGCGTAGTTGATCATCCCCAAAAAATCAACTAGTTAATCAATCGGCGATAATAAGGAGGAAAAAAATGATTTCATTAAAGGATGTATCGGTGACATTTACACAACCAAACAAGGAGACGATCCAAGCGGTCAAAAATGTGTCACTAGAAGTAGATAAAGGCGATGTTTATGGGATCGTCGGCTATTCCGGCGCGGGTAAAAGTACCCTGGTACGCGTAATCAATTTATTGCAGCGGCCAACGTCAGGGAGTGTCGTAGTCAATCAGACTGAATTGACCGCATTACCGGCTAAAGCATTAAGAGAAAAAAGGAAAACGATCGGAATGATCTTTCAGCATTTCAATTTGATGGATAGCCGGAATGTCTTTGACAACGTGGATTTTTCCTTGAAATATGCAGGAATCTCCAAACAGGAACGTCGTCAAAAAGTGACAGAATTGCTGTCCTTGGTTGGACTGGAAGAAAAGGCAAGGTCGTTTCCTAGTCAACTTTCAGGGGGACAAAAGCAGCGAGTCGCCATCGCACGAGCATTAGCCAACGACCCAGAGATCTTGCTCTGCGATGAGGCGACTAGCGCACTTGATCCTAAGACAACATTACAGATACTTGCATTATTGAAAAAACTCAATCGTAAATTAGGGTTGACGATCGTCATTATCACTCATGAGATGCAAGTGGTGAAAGAAATCTGTAATAAAGTCGCTGTAATGGAAAATGGCGAGATCATTGAACAAGGAAAGAGTGTTCAAATTTTTAGCCAGCCGGCAAAACCGCTGACAAAAGACTTTATTCGGACTGCTACTCATATTGATCAAGCGCTGGAAACGATTCTCGGCAGTGCGAAATTCTCCTCATTGGCTGCCAACGAATGGCTGGTGGAACTGTCTTATGTTGGGGATCAGACCAATGAACCATTGATCGCACAATTGTTTAGTCGTTATCAAGTTACGACGAATATCCTCTACGGAAACGTAGAGATTCTGCAAGATGTTCCCATCGGTAGTTTGATCGTTAGTTTATCAGGGGAATATGGGCAGCGTAAACGAGCATTAGATTTTCTCGCGGATCAAGGTGTTTACACGAATATCATTAAGCAAAATCACGCGGAACCATTGAATAACGTGATTGAAGGAGGATTTTAGATGAGCACTTTTTTTGAACGGTATTTTCCCAATGTCGTTGCTATCTCTGATGAATTTGTAGAAGCAACGATCCAAACATTATACATGACCTTTTGGACAGCACTGATTGCAGGGATTTTAGGAATCATTTTGGGCATTGTTCTTGTCGTGACCCGACCAGGAGGTATTTTGGAAAGCCGCGGATTATTTGAACTTTTGGATAAAATCATCAACATCGTACGTTCCATTCCTTTTATTATCCTATTGGCTTTGTTAGGAACGACGACTCGTTTGATCGTAGGAACAACGATTGGGGAAACAGCTGCTTTGGTTCCATTGATTGCAGGGATCATTCCTTTCTTTGCTCGTCAAATCGAAATTGCCCTATTAGAAGTTGATCCTGGGGTTATTGAAGCGGCAGAAGCAATGGGAACCAGTCCATTGGGAATTATTGTGCGGGTCTATTTACCCGAAGGGTTGGCTGGGATCATTCGCGTCTCTGCTTTAACGATCATCAATGTGATTGGACTGACCGCAATGGCTGGTGCAGTTGGTGCTGGCGGTTTAGGAAACTTGGCGATCACCCGCGGCTATAATCGTTTCCAAAACGACGTCACCATCATGGCGACACTGATCATTTTAATTTTGGTCTTTTTTAGTCAATTTGTCAGCAATCTGTTGGTTAAAAAAGTCAGCCACTAAAAAGGACAAAAAAAAACAAATAAAATTAAGTAGAAACTATTGGAGGAAGAAAATGAAAAAATTACTTAAAGCAATCGTGGTAGGTGCGGCATTATTATTTATTACTGGGTGCAGCAATAGCAATGCTGGAACAAAAGAGAAAGAAGTAACCGTCAAACTTGGAGTGATCGGTGCCGACACGGATGTTTGGGATGATGTCAAAGATCGTTTGAAAGATGAAGGTATCAACTTAGAATATGTTCAATTTTCTGATTATAATCAACCGAATGCGGCGTTGGCAGATGGTTCTATCGATATAAATTCTTTTCAACACCAGTTCTTTTTAGACAATTACAATAAAGAGTTTGGAACGGATCTTGTTTCTATCGGCAATACAGTCAATGCGCCGCTAGGGATTTATTCAGACAAGGTGAAAGATATCAAGGAATTGAAAGAAGGCGCGACAGTAGCAATTCCAAATGACGTCACCAATGGCGGCCGTGCGTTGTTGTTACTACAAAGCGCTGGCTTGATCAAAGTTGATGAAGCAGCAGGCCAGACGCCGACCGTTTCGGATATCACTGAAAACAATCAAAAGTTGAAAATCTCTGAGTTAGATGCTGCCCAAACTGCCCGCGCATTATCAGATGTTGATATTTCAGTAATCAATAGCGGAATGGCTGTGGATGCTGGCTTTGTTCCGACAGAAGATGCGATCTTCTTAGAGCCTGTAGATGAAACGGCTCGCCCATACGTGAACATCATTGCTGCGCGTAAAGAAGATCAAGACAACGAAGTGTATCAAAAAGTTGTTGCTGCTTATCAAACGGACGAAACAAAGAAAGTTATCGAAGAAACATCGAAAGGTTCTAGCGTTCCAGCCTGGGAGACATTTGGCGCGAAGTAAAGAAGAGTATAGCAAGAATGCCTACCTTTCTGAGGCAGGAGCTGTGAGACCACTGACTATTCATACTTATTTATCCATATTAAAGGGAGAGAAAATCATATGACAACAACTGTAAAAACTTCTATTAAAGAATTTATCGCACAACGCTTACCGGAATACCAAGAACTAGCTTTGGATATTCATGATCATCCAGAAGTCAGCAACTATGAATTTTATTCTGCAGATGCGCTGATTGCCCAATTAGAAAAAGAAGGATTCACCGTGGAAAAAGAAGTGGCTGGTCATCGTACAGGGTTCGATGCCCGTTATCAAAGCGGCAAACCTGGACCAACATTAGCTTTTTTGGCAGAATATGATGCGCTGCCCGGCATCGGTCATGCCTGTGGGCACAATCTCTTTGGAACTTATTCTGTATTGGCTGCTAGTGCGTTGCAACCTTATGTAGATGAACTAGGAGGAGAAATCCGCGTTTATGGTACTCCTGGTGAAGAGGGGGGCGAAAATGGCTCAGCAAAGGGCAGTTTTGTGCGTGAAGGATTTTTTGAGGATGTCGATGCTGCATTGTGCGTGCATCCAGCTTATCGCTATGGCAAAACCACCGCATCTTTGGCTAATGATCCTGTCGATATCAAATTTTATGGTCGGGCATCCCATGCGGCAGCGGCACCAGAGAAAGGCATTAATGCGTTAGAGGCATTGATCCAAGTTTTTAATGGGATCAATGGGTTGCGTCTTCATTTGCCGAAAGATGTCAACATTCATGGCGTGATCACTGATGGTGGTGTGGCAGCGAATGTTGTTCCAGAATATGCAGCTGGACGTTTTTATTTACGAGCAGCCAATCGGGCGACACTAGATGAAGTCTATGAGAAAGTGGAGAATATCGTTAAAGGAGCAGCTTTAGCAACAGGAACGACTTATGAATTTGGACTCTTCCAGAATTCAGTCGACGATGTGATCGTAACACCAAGTTTTGATGAACTATTCTTTGCCCATACTCAGGAAGTTGGCGTTCCCCAAGCAGAGATCGATGTGGAAACAAAAGCAAGTTTAGGCTCTTCAGATGTAGGAAACGTCAGCCAAGTGATCCCCACGATCCAGCCAACTGTCTCAATTTCGGATGAATACATTGCTGGTCACTCCGAGGAATTTAAAGCGGCTGCTCGAAGTACCAAAGGACTGAACTCGATTGCGATCGCAGCGGAATTACTCGCATTGACTGCATTAGATCTTTATCAAAAGCCAGAATTGTTGTCTCAAATCAAAGCGGACCATCAAGCCAGCTTGGCAAAGGGAAATTAATCCTAATGAATGACGACTAAAGTAAACAAGAGCGCATTCCCACTTGGGAGTGCGCTCTTGTTTACTAATCGTTAATCGATCACTAAAATTCCTTCTTTTAATGAGAAAGGATTTTTTTCATTGATGTGATCATAGAACATGACACCATTCAAATGGTCGATTTCATGTTGCACGACGATAGCTGCATAGTTCTTCAAACGAACTTTTTGCTTCTTGCCTTGCATGTCATAATAGCTGATCGTGATTCGGGCGTGACGTACGACATAGCCTGGTACTTCCCGGTCTACAGACAGACAGCCTTCGCCTTCACCTAAACATGCCTCTTGTACGGAGTGGCTTAAGATTTTAGGATTGTACAACACATCTTTAAATTCAGGTTCTGGATTTTCAGGATCGCTACTAGGAACTAAAACAGCAGTGATTCTTTTAGAAATATCTAGTTGAGGTGCTGCTAAACCGACTCCGCCTCGTAAATTCAATTCTTCGGCTTTCACTGGGTCTTGGCTATTTTCTAGAAACTCCATCATGTCTTTCCCTAATTGAATGTCCGCTTCACTTAATGGAAAGGGGACTTCTTTTGCTACTTCCCGCAAAGTTGGGTTGCCTTCGCGAATAATATCATCCATTGTAATCATTGATGATGTGATTCCTCCTACTATGTAAAAATTACGCGCTCGTTGACTCCTTATAAAGTGTACCACAACTAATGGCCGAACCGCATTAGAAAGTTTAAGGGACAACTTTTTCTTAAAAAATACACCGTTATGAAATTATATTTCTTTTTATAATTATATATTACGAAATATAGTTGCAAAAACAAACAGGCCGTTGTATAATCATTTTGTAGAAAACGGTACCAGCAAGGAGGAATCAACAATGTTTGGGTTTTCAGTATTTATGAATGCCGATTTGACTACCACAGACATCGATGCCATCGAAGAAATGGCGCTTCAAGGTTTTTCTGGGATTTTTACATCCATGCATATACCAGAAGATGATGCCGCCAGTTATCGCCAACGATTGACAACACTTGGTGAAATAGCAAAAAAGAATCGGTTGTCATTAATGGTAGATATTTCAGGAGAGGCATTGGCTAAAGCAGGATTTTCCTATAAAGAGTTAAATGAACTGACGGATCGGGGAGTCACTGGGCTGCGAATGGATTACGCGATCGACAATCAGACCATTGCTCAATTATCTCGTAAAATAACTATTAGTTTAAATGCGAGTACATTGACTGAAAAAGATATTAACGAGTTGAACACCTATCAGGCAGATTTTTCTAATCTAGAGGCGTGGCACAATTACTATCCGCGTCCGGAGACGGGATTAGACAAAGAATGGTTTCAGGCCAAAAATCAGTGGTTGAAACAACAAGGTTTTCTTGTACAGGCCTTTGTTGCTGGGGATGCGAATAAAAGAGGTCCTCTTTACCAAGGATTGCCGACACTGGAAGCGCATCGCAGCATGAGCCCCTTCGCAGCAGCACTGGAGTTGTTGAGGGATTGTGCCGTTGATGCTGTCTACATTGGTGATGGTATCGTGACCCCTGCTTCTTTGAAGCAATTCAGTTCTTATCTAGCCGATCAGACCGTCCTTCTTCGCATAAAGGATATTGGTTCTGCCTATTATCAACATATTTTAGGAGAGCATGAGAACCGGCAAGATGAGGCAAGAGATGTGATTCGCAGTGCAAATGCCCGATTTGCTGAAGTCCCATTGATTTCCCCAGAAACTGCTCAAAAACGGGTTGTCGGAGCTGTGACTATCGATAATCAAGATTACTTGCGCTATATGGGGGAAATCCAAATTTGTAAGCGAATCCTGCCCGCAGATGACAAAGTCAATGTCGCTGCGCAAGTGATTGAAGAAGATCTCCCCTTGCTCCAACAAATCAAAGCAGGAATGCGATTCAAAATAGAAAGAGATGAGAGAAATGACAATGATTAATTTAGAAAACTTAACGACTGAAAGACGAAATCAAGCAACATTTGGCTTGGATGAAATGACTGTGGCAGAGGCTTGTCAGAAAATGAATGCCGAAGACCAGAAAGTTGCTCAATCCGTTGAAAAGGAATTGCCAAGCATTGAAAAAGTAATTCAGCAAACGATTCAATCTTTCAAAAAAGGGGGACGATTGATCTATCTCGGTGCTGGTACCAGCGGACGACTAGGAGTTTTAGATGCCGCTGAATGTGTCCCTACTTTTGGGGTCTCACCGGATATGGTGATCGGTTTGATTGCTGGCGGTGAAGAAGCAATGACTGTAGCGGTTGAGGGGGCAGAAGATTCTGTTGAATTAGGGCGTCAAGACTTGATTGACCTGAAGCTGACGGAAAATGATATGGTCATTGGGATCGCAGCCAGCGGCCGCACACCTTATGTCATTGGAGCACTAGACTATGCAAATGAAATCGGGGCTACCACAGGAACGATCGCCTGCAACAAACAAGCAGAAATTTCAAAACATGCCAGCTTCCCGATCGAAGTGGATTGCGGACCAGAATTTCTGACAGGTTCTACCCGATTGAAATCAGGGACTGCTCAAAAATTGATTTTGAACATGATTTCCACGATTTCGATGGTAGGCATCGGAAAAGTGTACAATAATTTAATGGTCGATGTTAAACCAACGAACGACAAACTCGTTGAACGGGCCAAGAGAATCATCATGCAAGCCACCGAAGCAGATTATGAAACGGCGGCAGACTACTTTGAAAAAGCCGATCAAAATGTGAAGTTAGCGATCGTTATGCTGCTTACCAATAGTGAAAAAGAAGAAGCTGCTGCAAAGCTGGTACAATCAGAAGGGTTCGTTAAAGGAACGTTAGAAGGATAGGAGGAAAAAATCAATGGCAAAAGAAGAACTGACAGTTACACAACTAGCAGAAAAAATATTTCAAGAATCAGGCGGTATCGAGAATGTTGCCTCTGTCACTCATTGTATGACTCGAGTACGGATGACGGTTCGAGATCACAACAAGGTCAGCAAGCAAGGGTTACAAAACATTCCCGGAGTCTTAGGAGTAGTGGACGATGAACAACTGCAAGTGATCATCGGTCCTGGAAAAGTCAATAAAGTAGCAAATGCCATGGCGGCACAAGCGGGTGTTGATCTAGGGCAAGAAATTCCTGTGGCAGCCACCAGTGGAAAAGAGGCTGTGAATGCGAAAGCAGCAGAAATGAAAGCTGCTCAAAAAGCGAAACAAAAACAATCACCAATCAAGTCATTATTGAAAGATATTTCGAATATTTTTGTCCCAATGATCCCAGCGTTTGTCGGTGCTGGTCTCGTTGCTGGTATTGCTTCTGTTATGACGAACTTGATCACTGCAGGAAAAATCGATGGCGACACGTGGAATTATTATGTCATGATTTTAAATATCTTAAAAAACGGGATGTTTTCTTATTTAGTGATCTTCACAGGTGTCAATGCAGCTCAAGTATTTAAAGCGAACCCAACGCTAGGTGGTGTCATTGGGTCGGTCGTCTTATTGACTGGAATGAATCCAGAAGCCCCAATCACCAACCTCTTTACAGGAGATCCTCTGGCAGTTGGACAAGGAGGGATCATCGGTGTGATCTTTGCAGTCTGGTTGCTGGCTAAACTGGAAACTGTTTTGCACCGAGTGATTCCTGAAGCCATTGATATCATCGTTACCCCAACTTTGTGTTTGTTAGCGATCGGTTTGGCAGAGATCTTTTTGATCATGCCATTAGCTGGGTTTATTTCAGACAGTTTGGTTGGCTCAATCAATTGGGTATTAAATGTCGGCGGCGCATTCTCAGGTTTTGTTCTCGGAGCAACCTTCTTGCCAATGGTCATGTTTGGTCTACATCAAATCTTGACACCGATCCACATTCAAATGATCGAAGCAACTGGCAGCACACAGTTATTGCCAATCTTAGCAATGGCTGGCGCTGGTCAAGTAGGGGCGGCATTAGCCCTGTGGATTCGTCTGCGAAAAGATAAAGAACTTTCTGAAATGATCAAAGGCGCTTTGCCAGTAGGGATTTTAGGTATTGGAGAACCATTGATCTACGGTGTAACACTGCCATTAGGCCGACCATTTATTACGGCATGTATCGGAGGCGGAATCGGTGGGGCGGTTATCGGCGCATTGTCGAATATCGGCGCTACCGCCATTGGACCTTCTGGAGTAGCTTTGATTCCGTTGATTGCGAACGGTCATTGGTTAGGCTATGTCTTTGGTTTATTAGCAGGATATGCAGGTGGCTTTGTGGCTACTTACTTCTTTGGGATTCCTAAAGACCGTTTAGCTGCTGTCAATGCTGTTGATGAAGAAGTACCGGCGGCTACTTCAACGACGGCTACAACACCAGCAACGTCTGCAGCACCTGAAACTATTGAACTATATGCAGTTGCTGAAGGAACCGTTCATGCGATTACAGAGTCAAAGGATCCTGTTTTTTCTCAAAAAATGATGGGTGACGGATATTATGTAGCTCCTGCAAATGGAAAAATCTATGCACCAGCTGCAGGAACTGTAACAACGATCTTCCCAACCAAACATGCCATTGGAATCACGACACCAAATGGACTTGAGATTCTGCTGCATATGGGTGTCGATACCGTTGAGCTACAAGGCAAGCCTTTCAATATCCTCGTCCAAGAAGGGCAACAAGTGACTGCCGCTACACAAGTTGCTGAAGTTGATCTGGCAGAATTGGCAGCTAGCAATAAAGCAACTGATATGCTTGTTGTACTCACCAATATGGAACAAGTTATCTCAGAAACCATGACTGCTAAAGGAACAGTCACAAGTGCTAGTCCTGTGATGACTGTACAAGTCAAATAGTTAAAAAACAGCTAGATTCGAATGGTACAATTTTTTCTACCCATGTGTCATTCGGTGATTAAGAACGCTTCGTCCCGTACTGCTGAATGATGATCTCGTTAATGCTTCTGTTAATGTGAATCATCTGAAGTGGTTCGGGATTTTTTGTTAGGGAAGAAGCGGAGTGCATCGGAAGACATTGAATATCTTTTAAATTTCTTAAGGAAGTGCCTTTTTACATTGCGAATAATTTACTATTGTGTTACATTCGTGTTACAAAGAAATCCTGAGAATCCTGAGGAGGTAAAGGAATGAAAAAGAGTATCTGGTTCATGAGCTGTCTATTATTTTTACCAATTACTGCCATTGCAGAGGAAACAACGGAATCATCAGAAACGATTCAATCTACGCAATCAACTGAAGAAATCATTTCGACAGAAGCGACGGTTTCGAATACTGAAATGGAATCAACCGCTGACACTGCACAAAGTAGTGAATCCGTGACGACACAGCCCGAGGATGTGGTAGAAGCCATTGTCGCTCAAACAGGCGTTCAAGCAAGTCCTGAGTCAGAAACCATTACAGAACAAAGTGATTTGCGCTCTGCTTTTACTAGAGGCATCACTGATGGAAGTGTGACAGCTTTCACGCAAGATGAGTTGGATCAATTGACCGATCAGCAATTAAAAGATGCAGAGACACTAGCATTACGATATAGCCAAGATGTGATGGGAATGGATATCGGCTATTTTGCTCGGATCGTTCGCGCTCTTTTTATCGATCATCTCTTATCTTGGGAGAAGATTGAACCGCAGCTAGCCTTTGATCCAAGCAGCTACTCTTCTTTTGCAGCGTTGATTCCAGAACTGGATCGCTTAAAAACATATCTGCAAGTTGTTTACCCAACAAATGGTGTTTATATTTCCCCGGAACAGCCAATTTCAGATGAATGGTTGACATCGATTTTGTCACACTTAGATGAAGAAGTAGCTACCAGTGGTTCAGAAACATTGTTTCCAGGTCGGATTGGCTGGATCATTTACGCTGTGAATCAAGGTCATTATCTCCCAGCAGCTTCTGAAGTAACGGGGAATACCGAATCTTCTGATACGTCTGCTGCCAACACTTCGTCGGAACAAACAACAACTAGCAAAACAGAAGTAGCTAGTGCTACTTCGGACAGTCGAGCATTGCCAAAAACGGGAGAGACCGTCAATTGGTTTTTGCCAGTCGTTGGAGTCGTTTTGTTAGTCGGAGTAGGCTGTGTCCTGTGGGTTAGAAAGAAAAAATAGATGTTATTTAAAATCGAAAAACGGCTGTTGTGCAGTGGCTTCCTTTCTTAAGGAATAGCCGCTGCTTTTTTTGTTTTCAGAAAAAGACAATGAATCTATTTTCAATGAAATGAAATCACTAAGCGAATTTCCTTTTTATAAAGAAAATGACTTTCATAAAATATTCAAACTTTTTTACTTGCATTCTCTCATGAGGGGTGTATAATGACACAGTGTCATATGACAACCTGTCATAATAATTGTTGTCATTTATCATTTGAACTGAAAGGAGAGATGACGATGCCAACGGATACGTTTTTCCATTTGCCATTAGATAAGCAAAAACGCATTTTAAGCGCTGCTAAGAAAGAATTTTCTCGGGTCCCATTGAAGGATGCTTCGATTGCCAATATCATCAAAGACGCAGAAATCCCTCGGGGAAGTTTTTATCAGTATTTTGAAAATAAGGAAGACTTATACTACTACTATTTTCATACGTTGAAAAAAAACAGTCAGCGGGATTTGATTCGTTCCATTCAACACGAAAAGGGCGATCTGTTTGCTGGCTTTGAATGGTATTTTTCTCGGATGATCAAAGAAGTGTTAGAAGGAAAAAATGCAAAATTTTATCGCAATCTCTTCATGAGTATGGATTATCGTTCTTTGCGAAAAGTGATGCCGGATATCCACAAAAAACCACTCTACGGCTCTCACAAAGAGCATCAAGAAGCGAGACAGAAGTGGGAAGAAGAATTTTTTGCTGAGATCGACAAAGACTTATTACGGGTCAAGGATGATCATGAATTGAAAATGCTCGTCCAACTGTTGATGCACACCGTTTTTTCTACGATTGCTGAAGCATACCGAGAGTTAGCAGAAAATCATGCCTATGATCCTTCGCTAGCAACGACTGATTTCAATAACAAAATCAGCTGGCTAAGAGATGGCGCACAAAAAGAAAGAGGGGAAAAGAATGACAAAGTTGATTAAACGAGTTTCACTCGTTTCGGCACTGATGGCCGTTGCCTTTATGGTTGTACAAGTAATAGCAGATCTCTATTTACCGACATTAACGTCGAATATCATTAATAATGGCGTTGCAACTGGAGACATTGATTATATCTGGCGTACCGGCTTTTTAATGATCGGTTTTTCACTGATCAGTATTCTGGCTGCATTAGGCAATACATTCTTTGCTACTAGAGAATCACAAAAATTGGGGCAAAAATTACGGACAGATATTTATGAAAAAGTAGAAAATTTCTCCGCACGTTCTTTTGATAAATTCGGAACTGCCTCTTTGATCACTCGTACGACTAATGACGTCAACCAAATTCAAATGGTGGCACAAATGTTCTTGCGGATGATGATCAATGCACCAATCACTTTGATCGGAGCAAGCTTCTTGGCCTATCAAAAAGACGCTCAGTTAACCAAAATCTTTTTAGTCGTTATTCCAATTATGATCGTTTTGGTTGGTGGAATCATGTATTTTGCTGTGCCACTTTTCAAAAGCATGCAGAAAAAAACTGACCGTCTGAATTTGGTCTTCCGTGAAGGATTGACTGGAGTGCGGGTCATTCGAGCTTTCGATAAGACCGGGTATGAAGCCAATCGCTTTGATGAAGCCAATAAAGACTATACCCACACGGCCATCAAAGTAAATACTATCGTGGCACTTATGATGCCTTTGATGACATTGATTATGAGTGGGACCAATATTGCCATCACTTGGTTTGGTGGACATTATATTGCTGAAATGACATTAGAAGTTGGGAATCTGATTGCATTCATGACGTATGCCATGCAAATCTTGATCAGTTTTATGATGCTGTCAATGATCTTTGTGATGGTCCCAAGAGCACAAGCCTCTGCAGATCGGATCAATGAAGTATTAGACGAAGAAGAAGAGATCGTTGATGATAAAGCACCTAAGATGATTCAATTAAAAGGTGATCAAGCCACACTTGCTTTTGATCACGTCAACTATCGTTACCACGGTGCAGAAAAATTAGCACTGCAAGACATTGATTTTCAAGCAAAATCGGGTGATTTTGTGGCAATCATTGGTGGTACGGGTTCTGGGAAGACGACATTGGTCAATTTGCTGCCTCGGCTCTATGATATCGAATCAGGAGCGATCCGCATCAATGGAGTGAATATCGCTGAAGTAACACAGCATAATTTGCGGGACTCAGTTGGTTTCGTCCCACAAAAAGCGGTTTTATTTACTGGTACGATTCGAGAAAACATGAAATACGGTAGACCAGATGCGACAGATGAAGAAATCTGGAAAGCACTGGAAATCGCACAAGCCAAAGAGTTTGTTTCAGAATTGAGCGAAGGCTTAGACAGTCATGTAGAACAAGGCGGCGGAAATTTCTCCGGCGGCCAACGTCAACGGTTAGCGATCGCTCGGGCATTAGTGAAACAAGCCGATGTGTATGTGTTTGATGATTCTTTCTCAGCGCTGGACTTTAAGACAGATGCACAGCTGCGAGCGGCATTGAAAAAAGACATGAAGAACAGCATTATGGTTGTAGTCGCACAACGGGTAAGTACAGTAATGGATGCAGACACGATCCTTGTCCTTGACGAAGGTCAATTGGTGGGTAAAGGAACCCATGAAGAATTGATGGCCTCAAACCAAACGTATCAAGAAATCGTATCATCTCAATTGAGAGAGGAGGATGTGGCATGAGTGAACGGAAAAACCAAGCACCTCGCGGCGGTGGACCGATGGGTGGCGGTCCAGGGCGCAACATTGGAGCGAAAGGACCAAAAGCAAAAAATTTCTGGGGAACGGTAAAACGACTTTTCGGTTATATGTCGAAACGTTCTATCGCAATCATTTCGGTATTTGTTTTAGCGATTGCCGCCGTAATCTTCCAGATTCAAACACCAAAGATCTTAGGGGAAGCAACAACCGAAATCTTTAAAGGTGTTATGATTGGTGCAGAGCAAATGAAAGCTGGAAAAACTGTCACCGAATTTCCGATCGATTTTGATAAAGTAGGACAAATCATTATGATCGCTATCGGTATGTATGTTATTTCTGCTATTTTCAATTTCTTGCAACAATTCATCATGACCCGTGTATCACAACGGACCGTCTATGAACTGCGTCGTGATTTAGAAGAAAAAATGAATCGCTTGCCGATTTCTTACTATGATACCCATTCAAACGGAGATATCATGTCACGGGCAATCAATGATATGGATAATATCGCCAGCACCCTCCAACAAAACTTGACCCAATTTATTACCAGTTTTGTTACTTTAGTCGGAGTGTTGTGGATGATGCTAACGATTAGCTGGCAGTTGACATTGGTTGCATTAGCAACGGTGCCGCTAAGCTTGATCGTCGTAATGATCGTCGCACCAAAATCACAAAAATTCTTTGCTGCGCAACAAAAGAGCTTGGGATTACTGAATAATCAGG
The DNA here is from genome assembly GCF_005234805.1 of Enterococcus sp. ARL09-542. Lineage (NCBI taxonomy): Bacteria > Bacillati > Bacillota > Bacilli > Lactobacillales > Enterococcaceae > Enterococcus > Enterococcus sp. ARL09-542. The sequence continues at coordinate 137,541 of NZ_QPQX01000008.1, read as the reverse complement.
TTGAAGAAACCTATGGCGGCCATACCGTTGTCAAAACCTTTAACCATGAAGCGGCTGATCAAAAAGTATTTGAAGAAGAAAACGATCGTCTGTATAGTGCTGGTTGGAAAGCACAATTCATTTCCGCAATCATTATGCCATTGATGAACTTCATCAAGAACTTGGGCTATGTCTTTGTCGCAGTTCTGGGTGGGATCAAAGTAGCGAATGGGAACATGACTTTGGGGGATGTGCAAGCATTCTTGCAATACACGAACCAATTCTCACAACCGATCACTCAAATTGCTAGTTTATTGAATACGATCCAATCAACTGTTGCATCAGCAGAACGGGTCTTTGAGGTCTTGGATGAAGAAGAAATGTCAGATGAACCTTCTGGATTACCCGTGGAAGAAAGCGACTATAAAGTTCGTTTTGACCATGTTCAATTCGGTTATACACCAGACAACTTATTGATGACCGATTTTAATCTAGACGTCAAAGCTGGGGAAATGGTAGCTATCGTTGGACCTACCGGTGCCGGTAAAACGACATTGATTAATCTGTTGGAACGATTCTATGATGTTTCCGGCGGTAGTATTCGCTACGACGGTCGGGATACAAGAGATCTGACCCGTGATGAGCTTCGTAGCAACATATCAATGGTTCTACAAGATACATGGCTATTTACAGGATCAATCTATGACAATATCCATTACGGCAATGACAAAGCGACGAAAGAACAAGTAATCGAAGCCGCTAAAGCTGCTCACGTGGATGACTTTGTTCGCAAGCTGCCGGACGGATATGATACGGTCCTCAATGAAGAAGCTAGCAATATCTCTCAAGGACAACGACAATTGATTACGATCGCGCGCGCCTTCTTAGCTGATCCAGATGTGTTGATCTTGGATGAAGCAACATCTAGTGTGGATACTCGGACCGAGATTCTCATCCAAAAAGCCATGAACAAATTGTTGGAAAATCGGACAAGTTTTGTCGTTGCTCACCGCTTATCTACCATTCGGGATGCCGACAATATTATTGTGATGAATCATGGTTCGATTGTCGAAACCGGAAACCATGACACATTGATGGCTAAGAATGGTTTTTATGCGGACTTGTATAACAGCCAATTTTCAGAAGATGCGGCCTGATACAAGAAGACAACGATTTTATTCAATCGATTTTTGTGAATATAAACAAGAATGAAGAGAAGCGTTAAGCTTCTCTTTTTTTTGTTGGAATGAATATTTTCGTTATAAAATAAATAAATATTGCAATTTATTCGCTAAAAATGTATATTAATACATAAATATTCATAGGAGGTCGTTGATGGATGAGTCAGTTGTTTCCCAATTATACACGTTTGCCATTAGAGATTGCTGCAGGAAAGGGCAGCTATGTAACAGATACTCAAGGTCGGAGATATTTAGATTTTACAAGCGGTATTGGGGTCGCCAACCTTGGCTATGGGCAGCCTGAAATCCAGCAGGCAATGCTGCAGCAAGCGGACAAATTATGGCATGCGCCCAACCTCTACACCAATTCGTTACAAGAGACAGTCGCGCAAAAACTAACAAAAGGTCCATATCTTGCCTATTTTTGCAATAGTGGGGCTGAAGCAAATGAAGCAGCCTTAAAACTAGCTCGAAAAGCAACGGGTCGGACAAAGATTTTAACTTTTGAGGGCTCGTTTCACGGACGAACATTTGGTGCCATGACAGCAACGGCTCAAGAAAGCATCCATCAGGATTTTGGTCCGCTCGTACCAGATTTTGAGTATTTGCCCTTCAATGAATTTTCCCCGCTGCAAGCAGCGTTGGATGAGGAAACAGCTGCGGTGATGATGGAACTGGTCCAAGGAGAAGGCGGCGTGATCCCAGCTGAAAAAGAATGGGTCCAAAAGGTGGCCGCGTTATGTCAAGAAGCAGGTGCACTGCTGATCATAGACGAAATTCAAACAGGAATGGGACGCACGGGGAGTTTTTATGCTTTTGAGCAATATGGGATCGAACCTGATATTTTTACATTAGCAAAAGGGTTGGGCAATGGGCTGCCGGTTGGTGCCATGCTAGGAAAAACTGATTTACAGCAGGGGTTTGGCCCTGGAAGTCACGGTTCAACTTTTGGTGGTAATTTGTTAGCGATGGCTGCAGCAAATGCCGTATGTACGGTCCTAACCGATTCCCCTGTGTTAGTAAATGTTGCTGCCAGACATCAGCAGCTTATGGCAGGCTTAACGGATCTGGCACAGATCGTGGCTATTCGAGGGCAGGGCCTAATGATTGGCTTAGAGTTGAAGGATAGCACTGCTCTCCAACAGGCGATGACAGAATTGCGTCAAGCAGGGTTACTGGTGTTGAAAGCTGGAACGAATGTCCTGCGTCTGCTGCCAGCATTGACCATAACGGAAGCAGAAATGGCTGAAGGACTCGCTGTTCTACGTCATGTTTTAGGAACGAAAGAAGAAACCACTGAAAGGTGAGAATGAAGAAAGAAGAGCTGCTTTGGTTGTTGAAAGGTTGTTGAAAAAGAATTTGAGAACAAGTGAAAAAGGGGTGTAGTAAGTGAAAGCAGCAATCGTCGGGTTTACCGGCTATACAGGATTGGAATTGGTTCGTTTGATCCACTTGCATCCTGTCTTGGAGATAGGAACGTTACATAGTCATTCAGTCCAAGAAAATTCAGTCAATGTTTATCCCCATCTGCAGCAACTGGTCAACCAAAGGATTTACCCGTTTGATCCGCTGCAGATTATGCAAGAAAATGAATTGGTCTTTTTTGCGACACCGGCTGGTATTAGCAAAGATTTGGTCTCGCCATTTGTCGAACAAGACTTTCCTGTGATGGATTTATCCGGAGATCTGCGTTTGAAAGAAGCAGGTGTTTATCAGCAATGGTATCAGCAGACGCCAGCTGCGGATCGTTTATTGCATGCTGCAACATATGCATTGCCAGAGTTTCAGACGTCCCACGGAAATTTAATGGCCAATCCAGGCTGCTATGCCACTGCCGCAATTTTAGCCGCTGCGCCTTTAGTCAGAAGAAAATGGTTGGCAGGCATTCCCATTTTTGACGGCAAATCTGGGCTTTCTGGTGCGGGGAAAAAACTGTCAGATACCAGTCATTTTGTGACAATTTCAGAAAATATGCAGACATATAAATTGAATCAGCATCAGCATATCCCAGAAATTGTCCAGCAGTTTCAACAATGGGATCCAGAATTGACGGCCATCCAATTTTCCACTAGTTTGATTCCGGTTAACAGAGGGATCATGATGACCCTTTATGTGCCTGTAGCGCCAGAAAGAACAGCGGAAGATATTTATCAGAGGTATCAAGAAGACTATCAAGAACAACCATTTATTCGCTTGCAGCCGTTAGGAAAGCTGCCAGAACTGCGGCAGGTGACAGGAACCAACTTTTGTGACATTGGGTTGGTCTTAAATCCGATGACCCACATCGTGACAGTCATTGCGGTGATCGATAATTTAGTAAAAGGGGCTGCCGGACAAGCAATCCAGAACGTCAATAAATGGGCTGGGCTGGAGGAAACAGCTGGATTACGACAGATCCCTTGGTATCCTTAACGATACTTGGGAATTCGATTAGTTCAGAATAAGGAGCGTGTAACATGAAAGAAATTATAGGGACAATTGTTTCACCAAAAGGTTTTTATGCAGATGGCATCCATTGTGGGGTGAAAAAAAGAAAAGCCGATCTTGGCTGGTTGTTCTCTGAAGTTCCGGCAAGTGCCGCCGCAGTTTTCACAACCAATCAAGTACAAGCGGCCCCCGTCCTAGTAACAAGAGAACAGTTGAAAACAGGAAAGCTTCGGGGAGTGATCGTGAATTCCGGGAATGCGAATGCTTGTACTGGAGAACAAGGAATAGCAGATGCCAGAGAAATGATCGCTTTGGCTGCAGCACAAGCCGGAGTGGCCTCAGAAGAGGTGGCGGTGGCATCTACGGGAATCATTGGTCGACCACTACCGATGGCAACGATTGCTGCTGGGATTCGTCAATTAAGTCATTCTGGCAGTCCTACCGGATTTCAGAAGGCCATTTTAACGACAGACCTTGTTGAAAAAAATCAAGTGATTCAGACGGAGATTGCGGGCCACACTGTCACCATGGCAGGTTGCGCCAAAGGCTCAGGGATGATTCATCCAAACATGGCGACAATGTTGGCATTCGTCACTACCGATGTCGCTATTGCACCGTCCCTTCTGCAGTCATTGCTGCGAAAACTCACGGAAGTCACTTTTAATCAAATCACAGTAGATGGCGATACCTCCACCAATGACATGGTATTGGTGCTGGCAAATGGGCAAGCGGGCAATCCGCCGATTGAAGAAAATACATTTGCTTATAAGCAATTTCAAAAAATGCTACAGACAGTCTTAACGACATTGGCCAAAGCCATCGCTAAAGACGGTGAAGGAGCGACAAAACTGATTGAAGCTGAAACAAAAGGGGCTCCCACCGACTTAGCTGCCCGCATGATCAGTAAAACGATCGTAGGTTCACCACTCGTGAAAACAGCAATCTATGGAAAAGACCCCAATTGGGGCCGGATCCTTTGTGCAATTGGGTATAGCGGACAAAGAATCGATCCTGCCAATGTGGCGATCGAATTAGCGGCGATCCCGGTTTTTGCAGGAGGATCCCCCCTTGACTACGATGAAACACTGATGGAAGAACGCTTGACAGCCTCAGAAGTAAAAATCAATGTCATTTTACAAGAAGGGGCCGGTCGCGGGAAAGCTTGGGGCTGTGATCTTACGTATGATTATGTCAAAATCAATGCACTCTATCATACGTAATGCCTATCTCATGGAGGTATCAAACGAATAGAATCGGAATCATTGGCTGTAAGAATCAAAAAATCGCCACAAGATCCAACAGGAGGAAGAACATATGGAAATCATTGTCATCAAGATGGGTGGTGTTGCTTCAGATAATCTGACCCCCGTTTTTTTTGAACAAGTCGCACAATGGCAAGCTCTAGGAAAGAAAATCGTGATTGTTCATGGTGGCGGCCATTATATCTCGGAAATGCTGCAGAAATTGTCACTGCCGATTCAGATCAAAGAAGGCTTGAGGGTAACGGATGCGCAAACTCTTGAGATCACTCGCATGGTTTTGCTGGGACAAGTCCAGCCAATGATCACGACTTATTTTCAGCAAGCTGGATTTCAGGCAATCGGCTTAAATGCTGGCTGTGATCAGTTGATCCAAGGGGAAATGATCAATCACGCCACACTTGGCTATGTTGGGAAGGCTAAGACTATAAATCAGCAGTTGCTTCAGCTGCTGATCAAAGGCAATCATATACCGATCCTTGCCCCACTTGGGATCACAGCCGAAGGCCAGTGGCTGAATATCAATGCGGACGAAGTCGCTTGTAAAGTTGCCAGCAGTCTGAGAGCAGAACGATTGATTCTGCTGACAGATGTACCGGGAATCAAGAAAGACTCCCAGTGGCTGCAGCAAGTCTCATTGACTGACATAAAAACATTGATCAATGAGAAGGTGATCACTGGCGGGATGTTGCCAAAGTTAGTCAGTGCTAAAAAAGCGCTTATGAGCGGAGTAGCAACTGTCAGTATCACCGACCGATTAGAAAAAAACGGTACTCAGATCAGAAGAATGAAAGAAACAGCCTTCCTTCAATGAATAAAGGTAGATTTAACCACAAAAAAAGAAGTTCAGTGACCTTTTTTGTCGTTAAATCTATTTTTTTGTCAAAAAAAAAAATGCTTGATAATGGTAGAATGATAAAGGATTTCATTTGCTAGTATAACGGTTTATCAGTACAATAAGGACAAATGCATAGATAAACGCATACATATATAGGGGGAGAAATAATGACAGATTTTGTATTGGGGAAGAGCACAAAGTTGCGGACAATCGCGATTCGAGTAAAAGATCGGGATAAAGCGATTGCTTTTTATCGTGATGTTCTAGGTTTTGATTTGAAACGGGAAGAAAACGAATTAGCCATTTTGGGTTTCAAAGGTGCAGAAGGTGAAGTCATCTGGCTAGAAGAAAGTCCACGGGCCAATGATCATTTTGGGGAAATCAAAAAAATGCAACGGATCCGCTTGACCGTCGCTTCCTTAGAAGAACTGGCAGCAATTTGTAAAAAAGCGAAAGAACAGTCTGCGACTTTTGAAGAATCTATTTTTGAAGGAAGTCAAATCGCAGTTGTTTTGGCTGATCCTGAAGAAAACCGAATCGAAGTTTTTTACGAAGGCACTCAAGAAACAGATTTGCCAAAAACGCTTGAAGCATTGATCGAAGCTGCACCAAGTGAGGTAGTCCTGTTATCAAGCAAAGCTCGCTTCAACCAAATTCATCTGAATGTCAGTGATGTAGCGAAAGAACGCGACTTTTTGGAAGAGCTGTTAGGTTTGACGACCAAAGAAGCAGATGGTTTCTTACATTTGAATGAAGATGATTTTCAAGTTGGTTTGATCGAAGGCCAAGGCGGAACCATCGATTTACCGACACATGAGGTATTGGGATTGGACTTTTTGAAGATCGCTATTGATAAAGAAGACTTATTGACTTTGGAAGCTCATTTGACTGACAGCAAGCAAGAATTCTTTATTGATAAAAAGAAAAACTTACTGACTACCTACGATACCATCGGGATCGAATGGTGGTTCGTTGCAAATAAATAATGCGATTCACCACTAAGATGCAGAAGAATTTCTCTGGAAATCTCTTCTGTATTTTTTTGTGCAATTAGGGCCTGACTGGTATAATCAAAACAGTTTAGAGGCGCACGAAAGGAGGAACTGGTATGTATCCAGAAACGATTCGGCTAATCGCTGAAAAGCAACAGGAGGGCGTCTTACCGGGAGTTGTTTATCGATTCATCCATGGAGAGCAAATGGAGACTCATTGTTTAGGCTACGCGGCTCGGCAGCCCCAAATAGAATCACTTACGACGGAACACCTATTTGATGTGGCTTCTTTGACGAAAGTGGTTTGTACGACGACGGTGATTCTCAAACTATGGGAACAGGGAGTCCTAGCAATCGATGACCCTCTGGTCCGCTATTTGCCTGCTTTTACTGATCAGAAAGTAACGTTACGACATCTTTTAACCCACACCTCCGATATCCAGACTTGGATTCCTCGCCGCGATCAATTGTCTGCTGAAGAGCTGCGTCACGCGTATCTTCGAGTCCAAAGCGGACCACAGCTTGACAAGCAAGTCCAGTACACGGATACGGGCACGATTCTTCTAGGCTTCATGTTGGAGGAACTTTTTGGCTGTTCTGTCACCGAGATCTTCCAGCAGGAGGTTCTGCAACCGCTAGAAATGACCAACAGTGGGTTTCCTCCTTTGCCGGCAGCAAGCAAGGTAGCAGCCACTCAGCGCCAAGAAGATGGGACTGTTCTGAAAGGAATCACCCATGATCCCAAAGCACGAGTTTTGGGCAAACATGCCGGAAACGCAGGGCTGTTTTCAACCATTGATGATTTGACTCAATTTGTACAAATGATGTTGAAGAAAGGTCAGACAGCGACGCAATCTTTTCTTTCAGCAGATATACTGGAAAGACTATATCTAGACCATACGCCATCTGAAACAGGACATCGCTCAATCGGCTGGGACTTGAAAGGTACGCCTGTACACCTCTATCATACAGGGTATACAGGGACCTTCCTTTTGATTGGTTCTGATGGCAAAGCATTTATTTTTCTTTCGAATCGCGTACATCCAGAGGATCACAGAGACAGCTATCTGAAACATCGGGATCAAATTGTACAAAGTTATTTAAAAGAATCCGTTCGTTGAAGTTTTTCGTGCTATAATATTAGCGAATCAATAGAGAGGGGATCAACTATGGAACCATTATTTATGAAACCTGTTTTTCAAGAAAAAATTTGGGGCGGTAGCCGTTTACATTCTGTTTTCGGTTTTGATCTGCCAAATGATAAGATCGGTGAAGACTGGGCGATCAGTGCACATCCTCATGGTGTCAGCGTGATTGAAAACGGCCCATTTAAAGGGAAGACATTAGCAGACTTATGGCGGGATCACCAAGAATTGTTTGGTCATTCGGAGGCGCCGGTATTTCCTTTGCTGATCAAAATCTTGGATGCAGAAGACGATCTATCTGTGCAAGTGCATCCAGACGATGCGTACGGCATGGAACATGAAGGTGAACTAGGCAAGACAGAATGCTGGTACATCATTGATGCAGAACCTGGGGCAGAGATCATTTATGGCCACCACGCACAAACCAAAGAAGAATTAAAAGCAATGATCGAAGACGGCCGTTGGGATGATCTATTAACGAAAGTTCCTGTTAAAAAAGGCGACTTTTTCTATGTGCCAAGCGGAACGATCCATGCAATCGGTAAAGGCATCATGATTTTGGAAACACAACAAAGTTCAGATACCACTTATCGGGTTTATGACTATGATCGGACAGACGATCAAGGCAAGACCAGAGAACTGCATATCCAACAATCTGTTGATGTGACGACTGTGCCCGCTAAAGCACCAGAACTGTCGATTCGTGAAATCAAGCAAGGATCTTCGGCAATCGTGACGTATCTGGAAACCGAATTTTTCAATGTTTATGAATGGGAAGTTCGTGGCAAATTGAATCTGGAACAACAAGCAGACTATACTCTGATGACCGTGATTGACGGATATGGTCAACTTGTGATCGATGGTCATTCCTATGAATTGAAGATGGGAACAAGCTGTATTCTGCCTAATCCAATCAAAAAATGGACATTACAGGGAGAACTGACGGTGATCGCCTCTGAACCTGGTGAGAACGCATAAGTGATTACTTTTTCTAAAAAAATACATTGAAGAACCAAATCATTCGCAGCAAGCAGAAGAAAACCTGCTTGCTGTTTTTTGCTATTCTTTTAAACTACCGGAAAATCAATCGTTAGGGATAGACGGTTGGTTTAGATTTGTTATAATGGCTTTAATAAAGGATAGGTGAAACGAATGGTTTATTTAGATCATGCAGCAACGACGCCGATGCACCCGGCTGTCATTCGAGCCATGAATGACACAATGACGACATTTTTTGGCAATCCTTCCAGTATCCATAGGTACGGTCGGGATGCCCATACCAAGCTAGAAGAAGCGCGACAAGTAATCGCCGATCAGTTAGGTGTCAAAGCCCACGAGATCATTTTTAATAGTGGCGGAACGGAAAGCGACAACACAGCGATCCTCGGCACCGCGTATGCAAAACAAGCAGTAGGAAAACACATCATTACTACGACGATCGAACATCCAGCAGTCATCGAAAGCATGAAGTTTTTGGAGAAGCAAGGGTTCGAGATCACTTACTTACCTGTCGATAAAAAAGGACAGCTCTTATCAGAACAAGTAGCAGCGGCACTACGTCCAGATACGATCCTCGTTTCAATTATGTTCGCCAATAATGAAACGGGCAATATTTTGCCGATCCAAGAAATTGGCGAACTGCTAAAAGAACACGCCGCTGTTTTTCATACGGACGCCGTACAAGCTTACGGCAAGCTGCCCATTGATCCTGCTGCGTATGGCATCGATTTGTTGAGTATTTCAGCACATAAGATCAACGGACCTAAAGGCGTTGGTTTCTTGTACAAACGAGACGGCTTGTCACTACCCACTCTCTTACACGGTGGTGAGCAAGAAGAAAAGCGCCGTGCCGGTACAGAAAATTTGGCAGGGATCGTAGGTATGGCAAAAGCTGTTTCCTTGCTGACTCCAGAAGTACAGCGTGCGTACAGTGAGACGTATCAGCAATTTGCTAAGCAAGTTTTTTCTGTTTTGGAAGAGCAAAGCGTTGACTACCGTTTAAATGGAGATCCTGATAGCAAGCTGCCTCACATCATCAATCTGCAATTTCCTGGTGTTACTAGTGATCTACTGTTGATGAAATTGGATCTAAAAGGCATTGCGATCTCGACGGGTTCAGCTTGTACCGCAGGGAACGTGGAACCTTCTCATGTTTTAGAAGCAATGTATGGCAAAGAGCATCCCGCTGTGGGAGAATCTGTGCGGATCAGTTTTGGTCTTGGTAACACAGAAGAAGAGGTCCATAGTTTTGCAGAATTACTTGCTCGAACCGTTTTAGGAACGAAGAAGTAGTACCCATAGTTTCGTGTTTTTAGAGGAATCGAAGGGGCTGCTCCTAGATAAGCGAAAAGAGAGCAGAAAGCAAAAAAAAACTGGCACTCATGCAACCATTCATGATAATCTGAAGAAAGAAATACCGGATAGCAAAGAGACTTTCTCTAGAAAAAAGCACTTGTATTTTTTCTAGAGAAGCTTTTTCGGAAATCAAAACGTCGAACGAGGTGGAAAGCAAATGGCATTTGAAACAACAACAACTGTCTTAGGTGCAGAGACCCGCTACCAATTAGCACCAGAAGCAAAAAAGTATACACTGCGGGACAATGGATTTACTGAAACAAACAGTGGCAATTTCCAACTGATCCGCGGGTTGGAAGCAACTCCGCAAAGTAAAGAAGGCTTTAAATTAAAAATCACCGTCGCAAAGGACATCAAAACGTTTAAGATGTCGATTACGACAGCCAATGGATTGAAAGCAGTCAACATCTTTAAAGACCCGCAACACAAAATGCTGCAAGAAAAATTTTATTTCTTGATGGATGGGTTTATTAGTCGCGGATTATTCATCAAAGCGTAAACCATCGCGAACAAAATGATCCGTTATTTAGGAAAAGCAACCAAAAGATTTTCGTTTCAAAAGTGTATCTGGAAGACAATCATGAACAAATTATTCCGTGGACAATGTTGGATCGTCCACAGTAGCGAGTGTGGAGGCTAGCGCTAATCCACTACGTTAGCGGTTCCACACTATCAATGTGGATGTTGTTGTGACTTGTCCCTTGCTCTTTGGCAGAAATGAAATCGTTCGGTTGTTTTTTTGTTACAGTTGAAGGAAAGATCGTGACTTCAATCATGGCTTTTGTTTGCTGTTTTCTTTTTAGGCTAAGCGTATACTGACAGATATGTAAAACATTTACCCTGAGAAAGGAAGAGAAGATGCGCTATTTTACATCAGATACTCATTATTTTCACGAAAAACTATTAGGTTCGAATGATTTTGCCCCACGTCCGTTTACGTCTGTCTCAGAGATGCATGAAGTCATGGTCGCTAATTGGAATCAGGTGGTTCAAGCACAAGATACGGTCTACCATCTAGGAGATATTGCACTCCATCCCGAACATGAAGCGGGGTTTGCAGAGCTTTTAGCGCTATTAGTACGGCTGCAAGGAAAGATCGCTTTTATCAAAGGCAACCATGATACGCGCACTCTTTCGTTATCTAGCAAAGCACGATCCCGGAATTTCCGGAGAGCCGAAGTTTTCTTTTGCGGATGTCGGTCTGTTGTTAAAATTTGATCATCACCAGTATTATTTGAGTCATTATCCGATGCTATTGGGAATGACAAAGAATAGCCGTAACCTTCATGGGCATATCCATCATCATAGTTTGCCTATCGCTGAGAATATCAATGTCGGTGTCGATGCGCCGGAATTAGCATTCCTTCCTCAACCTTGGCCGTTTGGACGACCAATTTCCGAAAACCAATTAGAAAGGATCTTTCAAGCCAAACAAGCAGAAATACACCAAACGTTTCATTGAGAAATAACAAGGAAAACAGTCGGTTAAAGAATTATAGTCATATATCTTTTTAACAATAGTTATAATAGCAAGACAAAATTTCTGCTTCTAGTAAGCTGAACATTGGTCATAGAATGAAAAAATAATCGGTTTCAAGGTTTATCATTTGAAGGATATTTAAGAAATGTGTATGCTTTAAATAGAAAGTAGTAAAGGAGGTTGCCTATGCGTAAGATTTCTAAAGTGATCATGATCATTGGGTTACTGTTATTGTTGCTCGTCTTTTTCTTTGGCATGATTGAGAATCAGCAAGCGGTAGATTTACCATTCTACTTGATTCCACTGCGTGAGTATCCGTGGGTCGGAGCTTCCATGAGCATGTTTTTGTTTTGGACATGTGTCGGCTTTGCACTGCTGACGATCATTGGTATTTTCGTTGTCTTGTTCTTTCCAAAGCGTTCGGATCGTTTGGTTATCCAGCAAAAATCCGGGGAATTGGTGATTCAAAAGAAAGCCATGGAACATTTTGTTTTAAAGAATGTCCAACAAGCTGATTTTATCCATTCGCCATCAGTGAAGGTCAAGATTATCAAGAATAAAGTCCGAGTCATGATCGATGGAGAAATGAAACAGACCGCAGCCATCCCGCAACAACAAGAAGCATTGGTTGGTGAGATCAGCAGTAAGCTTCAAACGCTATTCGGTGTCACTCATGATATACAAACAGAAGTTGTCTTGAAAGACGCTGAAGAAACAAGAGAACATCACACACAACCCCGTGTCGTTTAGGAGGAGAAATGATGAACAAATGGTTCGAACAAAATAAGATCCCGGTTATCTTTGCTGCATTAGGACTGATACTAGCAATTCTCTTTCTGACAGTCGGCTTTTTGAAAACATTGCTACTACTGATTTTTACAGCACTAGGAGGTTACCTTGGCTTCTACCTCAAAGAGATCGGTTTCTTTGATCAATTTCAAAAGCCGCGGCGTTAGTGATCGGTAACATTTATTATTATAATTTTTATGAAGATATAGGAGGAATGTACAATGGAAAATCAAGTAAAACCAACAACTACTGCAGGTGTTAAAGGAGAATTGACTTACGAAGATAAAGTAATTCAAAAGATTGTCGGGATTGCGCTAGAATCCGTAGATGGACTATTAACGGTTGATGGTGGGTTCTTCTCAAATATCGCAGGAAAATTAGTGAATACGGATGATGTTACTTCCGGTATCAACGTTGAAGTTGGTAAAAAACAAGTAGCCGTAGATTTAGATATCGTAGCAGAATACGGTAGCGACATGACTGCCATTTACGACCAAATCAAAGAAGTCGTTTCAACACAAGTCAACAAAATGACAAACTTGGAAGTTATCGAAGTGAACGTTAATGTAGCAGATGTTAAAACTCGTGAACAATTCGAAAAAGATTCAGAAACTGTTCAAGACAAAGTTAGCAGTGCTGCAGAAACAACTGGAGAATTTGCTTCAAAACAAACACGTAAAGCCAAAGGCGCATTCAACAAAACTGCCAGCCGTATCCAAGAAAACAACGAACCACGAGTTCAATAATTACGGCAAATATAAAAACAGGCTAGCTAATCGGCTAGTCTGTTTTTTTTGATGGTTCTCAGTCAACAGTGCAAGTCTGTAAGTTGCTTTTGAAAATCAAAGCCAAAAGCACCAATAATTCAATCCTTCAGCAGCAAGCAGTTCATTAGAGAAAGTTTTTTTGTAGTGGTTTTTATCTGGTGAATCATTTGGATCAAGCACTTGAATCCCCCCTTCTCTATTCAAAGCCAATACCATCAAATGGCCTGTGGTAGTAAATGTTCCCGGCTGTACGGAGACAATGACGGGAAATCCTTGCTGAATCATCTTGTAAGCTTCCTCGAAAGAATTTCCCAGATCTAAGAATTGATAGCCAAAATGTTCGGCAAACTGAGGAAAGATTTGCCAGCTAGTTCCTTGATCAGCAAGATAAAATTGGTTGCCTGCCCAGTTGAGAATATTGTCTGGTTCTGGTGCCTGATTTCGCCAAAAAGAATCAATCATTGCTAAAGATGCGATGGCACAACCATTATCGGCAAAGGTATTTTGCTGTTCCCCAGAGCCGTAACGTTTCATCCCCCAACGTTCGTCTCTTTGCAAAATCAAAGGGACTTGTTGGGACTTCGGCAGCACTTCTTGCAGCACTTGATTGGCTTGCTCTGAAAATTTCTTTGGCAATAATACGATATCTTGTGAGTCGGAATGCTTTACTCTTTCAAAGACTAATTGTCGTAAAAGGAAAGAACCGGCGACAATGATCAGTAAGACAAGAATACTTTTTTTGACGGAATTTTTTGGCTTTTTTCTATTTCTGCGGTCAGTCGTTGCGTGATTGTTCATGTTCTGTTACCCCTTTTGTCATTATCTAAGAGGAGTATAGCTGATCCTTGCAACAGACATTTCTGTATTTTATGAAGAAATTCATACGATTTTATGATAGTTTCTTTTTGCTTGAAAGCAGGCTAGCATTAGGCTTAAGCAGCAGCTGTCGGAGGAACTATTTATGTGGGAAAGGTTTTTTTGAATTTAAAGAAGTATCTAAGTTTTTTACAGGAAAAGCTAAACCGATGAAACTCTCCGTGAATTTTTTGCCAATCTGTTGTATAATGCAAATTACTGAAAAGTTGCGACCTTCAAATCGTAGATGATTTCAGAATCTATAATTGAAATGATGGTGAAAAATCATGTCTAACGAAAACACCCGTGTGGTGGTTGGAATGAGTGGCGGGGTGGACTCGTCGGTAACAGCACTTTTGCTGAAAGAACAAGGGTATGATGTTGTCGGGATCTTTATGAAAAATTGGGACGATACCGATGAAAATGGTGTATGTACTGCAACGGAAGATTACAAAGATGTGGCTAAAGTAGCAGCTCAAATCGGCATTCCCTATTATTCAGTCAATTTCGAAAAAGAATATTGGGACCGCGTTTTCGAATATTTCTTAGCTGAATATCGAGCTGGACGTACACCAAACCCAGATGTTATGTGTAACAAAGAAATCAAATTCAAGGCCTTTTTAGATTATGCCATGGATCTTGGTGCTGATTATGTGGCAACTGGACACTATGCTCAAGTCGAAACGGATGAAAATGGGGTTACCCATATGCTGCGCGGAGTGGATAGCAACAAAGACCAAACGTATTTCTTGAGCCAACTGTCGCAAGCACAATTGAGTAAAACCATGTTCCCTTTAGGCGGCATGGAAAAATCTGAAGTACGGGCCATTGCTGAACGAGCTGGTTTAGCAACAGCTAAGAAAAAAGATTCTACAGGTGTTTGCTTTATCGGTGAAAAGAATTTCAAACAATTTCTAAGCAATTACTTGCCAGCAAAAAAAGGCAACATGGTCACATTAGATGGTGAAGTCAAAGGACAACATGATGGTCTGATGTACTATACCATCGGCCAACGTCAAGGATTGGGAATCGGTGGCGGCGGCACTTCACAAGAACCGTGGTTTGTTGTCGGCAAAGATTTAGCAACAAACACATTGTATGTGGGACAAGGATTCCACCATCCAGCATTGTATGCGGATCGGTTGGAAGCAAGTCAAATCCACTTTACGACAGACACGGATCGTCCAAGTGAATTCAAGTGCACAGCCAAATTCCGTTATCGTCAACAAGATGTCGGCGTCTCTGTCCGCTTGCTAGATAATGACCGTGCCGAAGTGATCTTCGATGAACCCGTTCGGGCAATCACCCCAGGACAAGCAGTGGTCTTTTATGATGGCATGGAATGTCTTGGCGGTGGCTTGATCGATGCCGCTTACCAAGAAGCAAAAGAATTGCAATATGTCTAAACGATTCGAACGATTGCAGCAGTGATAATTGAAACGATCCGAATGATCAGTGATGCCTGTATGGATTTGCAGGCATGATCTTTCGGATCGTTTTCTATGTGATTCTAGGAGATTCTTATTGATCGGTACGTCTTTTTTCATCTTCAAAAGCTTCTTGATGCATTTGGAAAAAGCGGTAGTAGGTCTGAACATTTTCCAACTGTGTCCAGCGACGCACATCCACCGGCTTTTGATCCAAATCGTAGATCTTTGCTTCTTTGATGGAGAGGACAAAAGGGCTGTGGGTAGCGATGACAAATTGACAATGTTCGTAGCGGGTCATGTCTTCGATAAATGCGACTAACTCAATTTGTCGTTGGGCCGACAGTGAATTTTCTGGTTCGTCTAAAAGATACAGTCCATTAGGCACGATTTTTTCTTGGAAAAAGCTTGCCGCGTTTTCTCCGTTTGAGAATTCACGGACATTATCCATCAGATTTTTACGTGTGAATTTCGATTGTGTATTGGAACGTGCGAGGTTGATTTTTTTTAATCTCTCATAGTCTTCAAAGCCTTTAAAACGAAAATTTGCATATTTGGCTTCAAAATATTCGTCGAAGATTTCTTCTCGGCGGCGATCAATGCCTTGATTCAAATTGCGAATGTCGAGCATATAGTCGAATACGTCATCGCTGGTCAAAATTTGCTTGATTTTAGGTTCGTTGGTAACTATGCAATGGCATTGATCAAGGTAATCTTCAAAGAAGTTGGAACGATTATAAGCGGCGGACCGTTGCGCGCCGATCTTCTCAGCAAGGACGTTCAGTGCGGTGGTTTTTCCTGAACCGTTGCCTCCGTAAAGGATAGTGATTGGTTCAAAATCGATTTGAGAAAAGGCGTTCTTTGACAAGACTTGATAGGGGTAATAGGAATCATAGACAGTTCGCATAATCCCCGCAAAAAATGACCCTTCGGATTCACGATCAGGAAAAGTAATTTGATTAAGGTACATCAACGCGCCAACTCCTAACAGATTTTTTGTTTAGTGTAACATAATTGTTCTTGCCATAAAAAAATTTTCCAAGTAAAATAATTTCACCTATGTAGAGTTGTTATCTTTTCTTGTTATATTCACATTCCCTGTGTTCTATGCTAGACTAAGGGTAACATCATTTTGATGTCATCTTAAGAGACAGTATAAAAACATAAAAAAACGATGATTTTTTGAATTTTTTAAAGGGTGCTTAATTGTTGAGACTTATTCCTTGCAACTTTTGGTAAAAGTGACTAATATGGGAAAGGAATCTTGAGAGGAGCGATGGGATGTATCAAGTAATAGTCATGTATGGTGATAACGAGCCATGGTGGTTTTTTGAAGGATGGCAGGCAGATATTCAAGAGGCGTTCACATTTGCATCTTTTGCGGAAGCACAGTCATTTTACGAAGAAAAATGGCACGAGATTCGGAAAGAGTATTCGTACATAAATGCAAAAACCAACTTTATGACGGCTTTTTGGAATGAAGGCGAAGAACGCTGGTGTGAAGAATGCGACGATTATCTCCAACAATATATTGGGTTGGCACTACTTAAAGAATACCAACAAGTCGTCGATGAAAGCAGGAAAGATTTTTATGAAACAACTAATTCTAGCGGAAAAGCCAAGCGTTGCCAAAGACCTCAGCAAAGTATTGGGTTGTAATCAAAAAAATAAAAATTATTACGAAGGACCCAAGGTAATCGTTACTTGGGCCCTTGGTCATTTATTAGGTCTAAAAATGCCCGAAGATTTAAACAAAGAATGGGCCTCGTGGCAGATGGAAACATTACCGATGGTTCCCAAAACGATCGGGATCAAACCATTGCCTAAGACGGGGCATCAGTTGAAAGCAATCAAACAACTGGCACATCGCAAAGATGTGTCGGAAGTCGTGATCGCTACCGATGCAGGACGAGAAGGCGAGTTGGTGGCCCGATGGATCTTAGAGTGGGTCCGCTGTGACAAACCTGTCAAGCGGCTTTGGATTTCCTCTCAGACCCCTAAGGCTATCAAAGAAGGGTTCTCAAAGTTGCAGCCGGCGAAGCAGTATGATAACTTGTATCATTCTGCCATTGCTCGGGCAAAAGCAGACTGGCTAGTCGGCTTGAATGTGACCCGTGCCTTAACAGTGAAATATCAGGATAATTTAAGCGCTGGCCGAGTTCAAACACCAACGCTTGCTTTGGTTCGCGCACAAGAGAAACAGATTGAAGGTTTCCGCCCCCAAACCTATTATGTCATCAACTTAGAAGTGGGCGACAGTAAAGCAAAGCGGCAACAAAGCAATCCTTATCAATTGAAAGACCGTAGCGAAGCCGAAGCACTGGTTCAAAAGATGAGTCAGCAAAATGGCCGTGTTGCGTCTATTGAAGAGAAGATCAAAACCGAAGCGGCTCCTTTACCCTATGATTTGACGGAGATTCAGCGAGAAGCCAATCATCGCTATGACTTTTCTGCCAAAAAAACGTTGTCATTGGTCCAAAGCTTGTATGAAACCCATAAAATCGTCACGTATCCGCGGACTGATTCAAAATACTTAACCAGTGACATGAAAGCAACGATGAAAGAACGGTTGCAAGCAGTGGCCGATTTTGCTCCTGAAGTCAAAAGCTATTTGAAAAATGGCGGTCAAGTTCAGCAGCAAGCTGTGTTTAATGATAAGAAAGTTACGGATCACCATGCCTTGTTGCCTACAGAGCAACGGGCACGTTATGAAAAATTGAGTAATGACGAACAGCGAATCTATCAAATGATCGTTGAACGTTTTTTGATGCTTTTTGCCAAACCGCATAAGAAGCAGCAGCAAAAAGTTACAGTCAAATTTGGTAATGAAGTGTTTGTCTTTACCCATAACACTGTGATCGAGGCAGGCTGGAAAAAGTCAAAAGAAGAAGCAACCACTGTTTCTTGGCAGGAACAAATGAGTGTCAAACCAACATTCAGTATTCAAAAGGAACTAACGACGCCGCCGAAACCATTGAATGAAGGTACGCTCTTAGGCAAAATGGAAAAACATAGCTTAGGAACGCCTGCAACGAGAGCTGAGATCATTGAGAAATTGATCAAGTCAGAGTTGATGGAGCGAACACCTAGCGGTTTACAAGTTTCGCCAAAAGGCAAGCAGTTGTTGGTGCTAGTCAACCCATCTTTAGTCACTCCGGAATTGACGGAGAAATGGGAAAAGGAATTAGAACTGATCGCTAAAGGAAAATACTCGGAACAAAAATTCCTTGCTCAGATAGAAAAACATACCAAGCAATTAGTCAAAGAAATCAAGCAAAGCGAAAGCAAATATCAAGACTTTTCCTTAACGCAAAAACGATGTCCTGAATGCGGGGAACCATTAAGGGAAAAGAGTACCCGAGATGGCAAGATCTATGTTTGTTCAAGTCAAACCTGTAAGTATCGTCGTCGTAAAGATCCTAAAGTGTCTAACCATCGCTGTCCACAATGTCATCGAAAGATGGAGATCATTGAAGGAAAGAATGGTGCTTTCTTCCGTTGCAAGTTCGATGGGATCACCGAGAAAATGGCAGATAAGAAAGAGCGTAACAAAAAATTGACCAAACATGAAGAACGCCGGTTGATGCAAAAGATCAATCAGGAAGAACCGCAAGAAAGTCCATTGGCTGCAGCATTAAAAGCGGCGATGGAGAAAAAAGAATGACGAACGGCTGAAGGCAAGACGCCAGTATTGATTTTGTTCGTTCAACGATTTTGCTTCTTGCATTATTTGCTAGCCTAAAAAACCAGTCCAGCCTTATGTATAAGGTTGGGCTGGTTTTTTTGAACTTCTGTCAATGGTGGATCTGACGATACTCTTTGGGTGAAATCTGTTCTTTTTTCTTGAATAGGAAAGAGAAGTAATTTGGATCATTGTAACCAATATCAAAGGCGATCTCGGAAAGGCGCAAATTTGTTGTGATCAGTAGTTTTTTTGCCAATGAAAGCCGCTGTTCTGTGAGGTATTCAATGAATGTGGCATCGGTTGCTTGCGAGAAAATCGTACTGAAATGGGCGGGGCTCAAGTTGACTTTTTCTGCAACGACATTCAACGAAATATTTGGATCAGAAAAATTTTTGTCAATAAACTGTTTTGCCTGACTGATCACACTTTGATACTTTGCCATTGCCGGATTGATTTGCTGCTTGACTAAGTATGTAAGCAGTGCAGTCACTTTGTCTTGGTAGTTGTGTGGCTCACTTGTCAGTTGGGATAAATAGTCTAAATCCGCAGTTTGAGCTAGCAAGTCCTTTTGTTCTTTGCCTTCACGCTTTTTTACCAGCGCAATCAATTCTACCAGAACAAAAAAACGATACATTTGGGTTCTTTCTGCAGTTCCTTGAGCGGACATGATTTCATTGACTAAGTCATTGATCGCCTCTGGCTCAGTCTGGGAGATTCGTTCGGCAAGGTCGATTTTGAAAGGATTCGTAGGAGATAATTCTCCTTCTTTCATATCATCCTCATAGCTAATGATCTTTTCCTTGCGGATGCCGCCATACGTTTTCAACATCCCGTTGGCTTTGTGATAGGAAGTTGGAATGTCCGAAAACCGCTCAACTACCGGTCCGATGGCAACTGCCACTTCCTCACTTGAGTCATGGGTGAGCGCTTGTGCCATTTGGTAGGCTTTCTCGAGTACAGCATCTTTGTTGAAATCAAAAAGCAGGAATTTGATGAAGCGACTGGAAATGCTGGAGAATAAGACTGTTTCATCGGAACCATAAGTAGAAGTCAACTGCTTACTGAAGCGGGTATAATCCGAAAAATTCTGATTGTATGGTGTCTTGGCCAACAAGACACAAAATTGTTTACCAGAAAAGGAACGCTTTAGCTCGGTCGCTTGCTGGAAAGCTTCTGAAATTGTGATTTTACTTGCGAAAAGAGTATTCAAAAAGAGATTCTTTCTGACCTCCATTCGCAGGAGTTCATCATCTTGTGAGAGATAGTGTTGTTCTTGGGACTGTTGGTCCAATGCAGCAATGACTTTAATCAATGTCTGTTCAAGGTCCTCATTTTTGATCGGTTTCAACAAATAGTCATCAGCTTGCAATTGTAGCGCTGTTTTTGCGTAATCAAAATCATCGAAGCCGCTAATAAAAATAATTCGAACAAGTGGCAATAATTTTTTGGCCTCTTTGGCAAAGGTCAGTCCATCCATAAAAGGCATTTTGATGTCCGTCAAAATGATATCTGGACGAATGTCAAGAATCGATGCAAGTGCCAACTCGCCATCTGCCGCTTCATTACTATAAATAATGGGGTATTTTTCAGCTAGAGAAATAATCTGATGCCGCAAGTTATCACGGATCAGGTGTTCATCTTCAACTATGAAGACTTTGTACATTAGTGGGCTCCTCCTTTTTTAGGAACGATGATCGAAATCGTTGTTCCTTGTGATTCAATACTCGCGATATCAAATTGTACGTCACTACCGTAATTTAGTAATAGACGACGATAAACATTATAAAGACCATACCCATTTTCTGGCTCGGGATCTGTATTTTCTTTCAGATTATGCTGGATGGCCATTAATCGTTCGTGGGAAATGCCAATACCGTTATCACGGACAGACATCTGGATTGTCTGTTCATATTCCTGAATCGTGATGGTGATTTTTCCTACTCGGCGTACAAACTTGGTGCCATGATAGACGGCATTTTCAACTAAAGGCTGTAGGATCATCTTTAAAACTAGTAGGTCTTGGGAAGTGGTCTGCTGGTTGATTTCATAGGTCAGCATCTCCCCATAACGGATCTTTAGGATCGTTAAATAGTCAGCAACATGGCGCAACTCTTTTGAAAGAGGGATCCAGTCGTGCCCTTTGCTTAGTGAAATCCGAAAAAAATCGGAGAGGGCGTACGTCATTTCAGTTGCTTGTTCATATCGTTCTACTTCGATCAAAGAGACGATCGCATCCAAACTATTGTAAATAAAGTGAGGCGTGATCTGTGCTTGCAACACACGAACTTCACTTTGAGCCAAATGGTATTGTTTCAAAGCATTCTCTTCTAATAAACGGGTTAAATCATCCGCCATTTTATTCAAACTGCTCGTCAATGTGCGCAATTCCGGTGTATCAGGCAGGACTGCTCGAAAGCCGAGATGCCCTTGGGCAAGTTCATCAGATAATTCGACTAGACGATCCAATGGATTTTGGAGATTTTCGCGAACAAAGCGGCGATTTTTAGAAATAAAGTAAATAATCAAAAGAATCAAAAGCAATTGAAAAGCGATCAATAACAAGACAGATTGAATCAAATCTTGATTGGTTTGACTTGCCAAACTAATCTCTACACGAACAAATTCCTGCAGGATTTCAGATAATAATTCAATCACAGAATCCACCTGGACCATCACATATTGATTTTTTTCTAGTGGTTCATCGTTAGCAATATTTTCGATGAGCTTGTTTTGGTAGGTTTCTAATGAATCCAGTGTACGTAAGGCAACAGCCAACGTGTTCTTTTCTTTGGCTGTATTCGTATTTGTTTGGATATGGTCAAGATCCGCGCGCAATTCTTCAATGACGTTGTTGACTTGAACATCCGCCACGCTCTTTTGGCCAAAGACAAGATCCCACATTTCTTCTAAAACAATTGCATCCACTTTACCCGAGAGCTGATTGGCTTCTTCAATATTGTTGATCGTATTTTGATAAATAAAAATTTGGCGGGAATAAAAGATACTACTGATCAATAAAGGAAGAAAAGCGACTAAGATCATCAATTTATTGGTTTGTTGGAAGATGCCCTTTATACTTGTCTTTTTCATGAATGACTCCTTAATAATTTCGGGGTGGAATCTGGTCAAAATCCATATCACTTGAAAAAACTGTCTCGTGGACATAGATTTCTTTTGGAACTGCACTTCTGCCCCGACTTAAATAACGGGAAATAGCATTTTTAACGAAGATACCAGCATCGGGATTACATTCAACAACGCAATTAACGATGCCGTTTTTCAAATTGTCGATCATTTCTTTTTGAGCATCAATCGTAACGATAACAATGTCTTTTCCAGGGACGATATCTGTTTGTTTCAAGGCTTCTAACGCGCCGATAGTCATTTCATCGTTATGACTGAATAAAACATCGATGTCGGCCATTTTTCCTTCTGCAATATATTGTTCAATCACTTCTTTGCCTTTTCTACGAATGAAGTCGCCATTCAAGGCATCAGTTACTTGAATAGTGACATTGTTTTTCGCATAATCTCGTTTGATGGTTTCTCGAAAGCCATCTGAACGTAGTTGCGTAGGGGATGTATCACTGAGTCCGGTCAACTCCAGCACGTTGATCGTTTCATTTTCATGATGCTTGAAATAATTGCTGACATAAAGGCCAGCTCGATTGCCTTCCGCTTTGAAACTAGGACCGATATGTGTCAAAAATAAGGAAGGATCTGCCAGATCCACATGACGATCAACGATAAAAACAGGGATACCTGCATTGGCCGCCTCTTCGAGTATTGGTTCCCAACCATCTTCTTGTAATGGAGTAAAGACGATTGCATCTACTTGGTAAACGATAAAACTGCGGATATCTTGGATCTGTCTTTCTTGATTCATATAGCCATTTCGATAAAGTACTTCATACCCTTCTTTCTCTAACTCTGTCCGAATCGATTCAGTATGACGTTTACGCCAACTGCTTTCTGTACCAGATTGCGAAAAGCCAATGACAATGCTCTCTTTAGCAGATTCATTGGTCCCCTCAGCTGGTCGTTGGCAGGCGCTAAGACTGGTCATAAGCAGGATCGAAAGGAAGATGTGTAACCTTTTTTTATCCATAATTTCACCCCCGACCTCTATTTTACCAAAAAAAGGTAAGCGCTTTTCTTAATTTCAAGATTCCGAAAAAAAACAAGGTAATCGAAAGAAAATCAAGGTTTGAATTCCAATGTCCCAAGAAATCAAAGAAACTACCAAAAATAGTTAATGTAAGCGATTGCTGTTTTTTCTATACTTAGCCTGTAAGTAAAAGTATGGAGGGATCAATAAATGAAAAGCACAATGAAAAAAATCGTAGGTATCGCTTCAACCGTTCTCTTGGGAGGGATGTTGGCAGCTTGCGGAAACGGCTCAGATAGTGGTGGAGCCAGCAGCGGGGACAAAGGGTTTGTGGGAATCGCTATGCCTACAAAATCAGCAGAACGTTGGATTGCCGATGGAAACAATATGGTAGATGAACTGGAAAAGTTAGGCTACAAAACAGACTTGCAATATGGCGAAGATAAGGTTGAGAATCAGGTCGCTCAAATTGAAAACATGATCACTAAAGGCGTCGATACATTAGTGATTGCTTCTATTGATGGTTCCGCGCTTACCGATGTTCTCGAAAAGGCTCATAACGAGGACATCAAAGTGATTGCTTATGATCGGTTATTGATGAATTCGGAGTACGTCGATTACTATGCAACCTTTGACAATTTCGGTGTGGGTGTTTTACAAGCTTCTTATATTGAAGACAAGCTAGGCCTGAAAGATGGAAAAGGACCCTTCAATATCGAATTGTTTGGTGGTTCACCGGATGATAACAATGCGTTGATCAATTACAATGGCGTGATGTCTGTTTTTCAACAGTATATTGATAGTGGTCAATTAGTGGTTCCTTCGGGTCAGACGAATTTCAACCAAATCGCAACACTGCGCTGGGATGGTTCTACTGCACAGGCACGGATGGACAACTTATTGAGTGCCAACTATACCGATAAAACATTAGATGCCGTTCTTTCTCCTTATGATCCAATCAGTTTAGGAATCATCTCATCCCTAAAAGGTGTGGGGTATGGTTCTTCTGAAAAACCATTACCTGTAATTACAGGACAAGATGCAACCATTGCTGGAGTTAAATCGATCATTGCTGGAGAACAAACGCAAACGATTTTCAAAGATACCCGAGTTCTAGCCAAAAACACGATCGAAATGATCGAAGCAATCGCCAATGGCGAAGAAGTCCCAGTCAATGATACCGAAACTTATGACAATGGGGTCAAAGTGGTACCGACCTATCTATCTAATCCAGTCTCTGTAGATAGCAGCAATTATAAAGAAGAGCTTGTGGACAGTGACTATTACACGGAAAAAGATCTGGGCTAGTTGTTGACAGTGGGGCTGTCAAAAGCGCAAAAAAGGTAAAAGAGCAGCTGAAGGGATAATGATCGGGGCAGATCAGCGGATACTCCAATGTTTTGCCCTGTTCTTTCTTGTTTGTCAAAGAGCCGTTCTTTTGAATGGATCATTTTATTTCTTCTGCAGAATCTCTGACTACATAAAAAGAAAAGGGTGAAAGGACATGGCAGATTATATTCTCGAAATGAAGAATATCGTCAAAGAATTTTCAGGCGTACGAGCATTAAGCAATGTAAATCTTTCGATCGAACGTGGTGAGATCCATGCGCTATGTGGTGAAAACGGCGCAGGAAAATCTACATTGATGAATGTGCTAAGCGGTTTGTATCCACATGGCACGTATGAAGGTGAAATATATTACGAAGGAGAGCTCTGTAAATTTAAAGATTTACGAGATAGCGAAGAAAAAGGGATCGTAATCATTCATCAAGAGCTGGCTTTAAGTCCTTATTTATCCATCAAAGAGAATATTTTTTTAGGAAATGAACAAGCCAAAAATGGCATCATCGATTGGAATATCACAGAAAAGAAGACCGATAATTTATTAAAAACAGTTGGCTTGCGTCTTGATCCTAATACATTGGTTTCACAAATCGGTGTAGGGCAGCAGCAGCTAGTAGAGATCGCCAAAGCATTTTCTAAATCAGTCCGATTATTGATTTTAGATGAACCAACAGCCGCTCTGAATGAAGAAGAAAGTGCCAATTTACTAGAATTGATCAAAGAATTTCGTAATCAAGGGATTACTTCCATCATTATTTCTCATAAGTTGAATGAAATAGTCAATGTCGCCGATCGCATCACGATTTTGCGCGATGGACAAACCATTGAAACGATGGCTGGCAATCAGATTTCTGAAGAGCGAATCATTCGCGGGATGGTTGGTCGTGACTTGACGAATCGCTATCCGGAACGGCATCCCCAGATTGGTGATCCTTTTTTTGAAGTGAAGAATTGGACCGTTCATCATCCTATCGATACAAATCGAATCGTGAACGAAGACCTCAATTTGATGATCCGCAAAGGAGAAATCATCGGCATTGCTGGGCTTATGGGCGCGGGACGAACAGAATTTGCGATGAGTGTCTTTGGGCATTCCTATGGCAGCAATATCACGGGCGAAGTCTATAAAGAAGGGCAACAAATCTCCGTAAAAGATGTTCCAGCTGCCGTTAGAAATGGGCTTGCGTATGTCTCAGAGGACCGTAAAGCATTAGGACTTAATCTATTGATGGACATTCGGGAGAACACAACGATTGCTAGTCTGAATAAAATCAGTCGCAACGGTGTTTTGGACAAAGAGAAAGAAGTAATTTTGGCAGAAGAATACCGCAAAAAAATGCGGACGAAAACCAATTCAATCTATCAAAATGTTGGCAGCCTTAGCGGCGGAAACCAGCAAAAAGTTGTTTTGGCTAAGTGGTTGATGACGGAACCGGATATTTTATTTTTAGATGAGCCAACACGAGGAATCGATGTTGGAGCAAAATATGAAATTTATACGATCATTGAAGAAATGGCATCTGCGGGTAAAGCAATCTGTATCATTTCCTCCGAGCTGCCGGAACTTTTGGGTATGTGTGACCGGATCTATACGATGAATGAAGGGCGTTTTACAGGAGAAGTATTGCGGCAAGATGCGGATCAAGAACTGCTGATGAACTTGATGACATTAGAAGAGAGTGGGGTTTAGGATGGAAACAACGAATAAATTAAAAAAAGTGCAAAAACATTCTATCAAAGACAAAGCGTTAGAGATTTTTAGCAAATACAGCATGATTATTATCCTGGTCGTCTTATTGATTGCCTTTCAAGCAATGACAGATGGTATTTTCTGGCGACCATTGAACATCACCAATCTTGTTTTGCAAAATAGTCATATATTGGTTTTAGCTGCGGGGATGTTACTAGTTGTCTTGTTAGGGCATGTCGATTTGTCTGTCGGATCTGTCATGGCGTTTGTTGGCGCAATCGCCGGCGTCTTGATGGTCAATAATGGCATGAGTCCCTGGGTGGCTGTGCCATTATGTGTACTGATTGGTGCGTTGATTGGCGCTTGGCAAGGTTTCTGGGTAGCTTATGTGGGGATTCCTGCTTTTATTGTTACGTTGTCTGGACTGTTGATGTTCCGTGGATTGACTCAAGTCGTTCTGGGAGGACAATCTTTAGCACCATTTCCTACCTCGTTTCAAAAAATTTCAACAGGCTATTTACCTGATATTGTCAGCGGCGATCATATTCATCTCCTTTCAATGATTATCGGTGTCGGTATCACGGCACTATTGATTTTTGGTCAATGGCGAACCCGGGAACGCCGCAAGAAAAATTTGTTTGAAGTAGAGTCCACCAGTACCTTTTTGTTCAAAGCTCTTTTCATCGGCGTCGTTTTCATTGGCGCAACTTATGTGTTCGCTTCTTATCAGGGTTACCCGATCATCTTGATTTTATTAGGAGTCATCGTCGCAGCATATGGATTCTTAACAAATAAAACAGTTGCCGGTCGTCAAATCTATGCAACTGGTGGAAATAGGAAAGCCGCTGAACTGTCAGGAATCAAAACGAAAAAAATCACTTTCTGGGTCTTTGTCAATATGGGCGCGATGGCGGCATTGGCAGGTTTGGTTTTGGCTGCCCGATTGAACGCTGCGACACCACAAGCAGGAACCTCTATGGAACTGGATGCCATGGCTGCCGTTTATTTTGGCGGTGCCTCAACTTCTGGCGGAATCGGAACGATCATGGGTGCGATCGTCGGCGGATTAGTGATGGGAGTACTGAATAATGGGATGTCGATTCTAGGTGTAGGGGTCGACTGGCAACAGGCAATCAAAGGATTGATCTTGCTGTTAGCAGTTGTCTTAGATATTTATAATAAGAAAAAGAAAATATCTTAGGAGGCTGTAAATATGGGGACAGAAGCACAAAAGACGATCTTATTGATCTGTACAGCAGGCATCACAACAGGTCTATTAGTGAAAAACATGCAGCGAGCAGCGGATGAACAAGGAATAACTGTCCATATTTATTCAGCACCAGCAATCATTGCTGAACAAATCATTCAAAATCAGACTGTTGATGCATTACTGATTGGACCACAATCGAAATATGAAATCAATCGCTTAAAAGATTTTTTGAACTATAAAGCAGTTCCGTATAAACTAATCACACCAGAAGATTACGAGCTTCTTGATGGTGAAGCGGTCTTAGCAGATAGTTTAACATTATTGCAGTTGAATTAGTTCTCGGCTATTCTGGTGTTGCAATCCTGAACGCAACCTGTGGAAAAAAACTATGTGAAACAAACTAAACTATGTAATTTAGAGTAGTGGCTTGTCAATTCATTTGGCATCTACTACTCTATTTGCTGTAAAGACCAAAAACAAAACAACTGCGGTTAGTGAGCCATCGCCAGTAAGAACACTTATCTGAATGGGTTCCAGTTTGCTGACAATCAGTTGGAGAAAGGGGAAGTGCGATGAAAGTTGAAGAATTGACGGCGATCCGTCCGAGTTACCGTCAACTACTATGGCAAGCACGGGAATTTTATGGCTTTATTCATTTTGGCTTGAATACCATGACGAATCGGGAATGGGGAAATGGGAGAGAATCCTTAGCACTATTTGACCCGCAAGCAGTGGACTGTAAAGAGTGGGTCACGCTTTGCAAATGCAGTGGGATGAAAGGGATGATCTTAACCTGTAAGCACCATGATGGCTTCTGTTTATGGCCCAGCAACTATTCGCAGCAGACAGTCGCTTATACACCTTGGAAAAATGGCAAAGGAGATTTAGTCAAAGAATTGTCGGAGGCTTGTCAAGAAGCAGGGATGGCGTTTGG
This sequence comes from Enterococcus sp. ARL09-542, assembly GCF_005234805.1. Taxonomy (NCBI): domain Bacteria; kingdom Bacillati; phylum Bacillota; class Bacilli; order Lactobacillales; family Enterococcaceae; genus Enterococcus; species Enterococcus sp. ARL09-542. The sequence goes on along the minus strand of NZ_QPQX01000008.1, from coordinate 109,076 downwards.
CATCTATCTTTCTCCGTGGGATCAGCACGCCGCAAGCTACGGCACCGGACAGGCCTATAACGAGGTGTATGTGGGTCAATTGACAGAATTATTGACGCAGTATGGTGAAATAGCAGAAGTGTGGCTTGATGGAGCCAATGGAGAAGGACCTAACGGAAAGCGGCAGTTTTATGACTGGCAAAGATATTATCAACAGATTCGGCAATTACAGCCGGATGCTGTGATTGCCGTTTGCGGTCCAGATGTTCGCTGGATCGGAAATGAAGCCGGGCACACAAGGCAGAATGAGTGGAGTGTCGTTCCCCGTGAGCTATTGGATGCCGAAAAGACGGCCGAAAAATCACAACAAACAGACACAGCAGAATTCCGGACGACAATCTCAAGTATGGCAGAAGATTTAGGTAGCCGATCTGTATTGAGAAACTACGATTCCAACAGAGATTTAGTCTGGTATCCCGCAGAGGTCAATCTATCAATCAGACCCGGCTGGTTTTATCATCCGGAAGAGGATACAGCAGTGAAAAGTGCCGAAACATTATTTTCTTTGTATCGGAAAGCGGTAGGAGGAAACGCGGTATTTTTATTAAATGTTCCGCCAATGCCCAATGGGGCGATCCACCCGAAAGATCAGCAGTCACTGATGCAATTAGGGCAATATCTACGGCCATTACAAACGGATCAGCCGTTGTACCAAGGACAGATCACAGCTTCTTCCCAAAAATCACCCTGGGATCAAGAAAGCCTGCAGAAGGTTACCTCATCAAAGAAGACGTATTGGCAACCTGCGGATAACGATCATGAGCCGTGGGTAACAGTGACTTTTGCACAACCAACACAAATCAATACAGTGATTTTACAAGAAGAAATCCGCGAGAGTCAGAGAATTGAAAAAGCAGTACTTTATTATGAAAAAGATGGCAAGGATTGCTTTTTAGCAGAATGCGGAACTGTCGGGTATAAGAAAATCATTGATGTCGACCCAGTTACTACTAAAAGAATCAAAGTTGTTTTCTTGGCATATCGTCAATACCCAACGATCAAAAAATTTTATGTACGCTTTCTTGAGAAGAGAGCTTCAAAGTAGTCCCTTCACCTAAAGAGAATCCACCCAAAAACAGACAGCCGCAGGGCTGTCTGTTTTCAGGGGATACAAATAAGGAATAAAAGTGGATATTAGTTAATTGCAACTGTCTAGGGGGCAAACCAAGGACAGTGCAAGAAAACTACAAATTAAGGTAACGTGATCACATTCTCAGATGTCTTATCAAAGAAGTGGGCTTTGTTGATGTTGAAAGCAAGATCAATCACTTCACCTGGACGATGGAAGTCACGAGCATCTACTTTAGAGATAAACTCAGTGGAACCAATCTTTGTATAAAGCATTGTTTCAGCACCAAGCAGTTCAGAAACGACTACTTCTGCACGGACAGTTGCTTCTGGTGAAGCTTCCAATGCGATTTGTTCGCTGTGGATATCTTCTGGACGGATACCAAAGACTAATTCCTTGCCTTCGTACCCTTTTTCGATAAGGACTTTGTTTTTGCCTTCAGGAATACGTAAGTTTAATCCATGGCCGTCTGAGATCATGCCGTTTTTCAAAGTAACTGTAAAGAAGTTCATAGCAGGTGAACCGATAAAGCCGGCAACAAACATATTTTTAGGTGAGTTGTACACTTCTTTCGGTGAACCGATTTGTTGAATAAATCCGTCTTTCATAATAACGATTCGGTCTGCCATTGTCATCGCTTCTGTTTGGTCATGGGTTACATAAATCGTAGTTGTTTCAAGACGTTGATGCAGTTTCGCAATCTCCGCACGCATTGCTACCCGCAATTTCGCATCTAAGTTTGACAAAGGTTCATCCATCAAGAAGACTTTGGCATCACGTACGATGGCACGACCCAAAGCTACCCGTTGACGTTGTCCACCAGATAGTGCGGCTGGTTTACGGTCTAGATATTCTGTCAATCCTAAGATCTCGGCAGCATTTTCTACCCGTTTTTTGATTTCTTCTTTATCGTATTTACGTAATTTCAATCCGAAAGCCATGTTGTTGAAAACTGTCATATGTGGATACAACGCATAGTTCTGGAATACCATGGCAATATCACGATCTTTTGGTGCGACATCGTTCATTACTTTGCCGCCGATGGATAATTCTCCTTCAGAAATATCTTCTAATCCAGCGATCATCCGCAGCGTTGTTGACTTTCCGCAACCGGAAGGTCCAACAAAAACAATAAACTCGCGATCAGAAATATCTAAATTAAAATCTGTTACAGAATAATTATCATTGTTGTCGTATTTTTTATGCACGTGTTTCAGAGCCATTTCTACCATTAGGATTACCTCTTTCCATTTAGTTTACACCTGTATCATAAATGAAAACGCTTTGATTCAGCAACGAAAATATGCACAAGAAAAAAAACGTTTTCTTGTGCAAGTTGTTCAATCGGCTGGATGAGCGAAATTTTTGATAAGAAAATAGCACAGCAGCAGATCATCCATTTCTTTTAAGTTCAGATTAGTCATACTTTGGAATTTATCGATCTTATAAAGTAGTGTATTGCGATGCATGAAGAGTGACTTGGCTGTAGAACTGGCATTTCCTTGATTTTTCCACAGCGACTCGATCAAATGGATAAGATCGCTTTCCTGAAACCAATCCTGATAAAGTGTTCGAAATAATAGTTGATAGTCGGAACCGGCAGTGCTTAGCAAATGGATTAGAGATGTAGCCAGATCCAAACTTTTTAAATTGGTTTGTCGAGTCAATTGTTGAAAAAGAGTCATTTCTTCAGTCAGCAGAAGTGTGAAATCATGGCTCGAATGGTGAAACGGCCCTACAAATAAATGCGAGTAGCAGTCAAAATCCATATCTAAAGCAACAAATAAACCATCCAGTTCATCTAAGCGCAAGTTCTCACCAACCCGCTGTTCAACAATCAACGCACTGTCTTCGGTAACAAAAAAGAGGTCGACGACATGGGGGAGCATTTGCTGGATCTCTTGCAGCCACTCAGTCTGCAATAAATCGATCCCACTCGTAAATTTCACTTGCAACAAACGATAATCACCGGTCTCATTTATCGGCTGATGTTCAAATAAAATCGGGTACCATGGTCGAAAACGGTTGTCGATTACCGGAAACAGTGCACCGCTGCCTAATTGCAGCATGATTCTTTCTTTTGCCGATAGATCGGCAGTAGGCAGCCAGATGAATTTCTGACCAAATGGAATCGATTCGATTCCTGGATCTGTTGATTTTGCTGGATGCAAAGCAGCGTTTGGGTAATTTTCTTTAATATCTTTAAAAGAGAAAATAGGAAGAACCTCCTTTGCTGTCGTTGTCATTTATTGTATAGCAATTCATCTTTTCTGAACAGTTGCAATTGATCGAATCGTGCATTTAGCAGAGGCTGCCACTGACTATTATATTTCTGCTTCAGGTAAAAAATTGATTTTTACAAAATTACATTGACAAGAAAGCGCATTCTAAATATACTATATGTACGGACAACTTTCGAAAGATGGGATTAATATGACAACGAAGTACGAACAACTTGCGAATGAATTACGGGAAAACATCCGTTTAGGAACCTATAAAGAAGGAATGACGATTCCTTCGGAGGCTGTATTACAAGAAGAATATCATTTGAGCCGACATACCGTGCGACAAGCGATTGCTTTGCTAGTAAACGAAGGCTATTTACGTAAGGAAAGAGGATCTGGTACGTACGTTTCAAAACCTGAGAATCTTCCGCAACGCAGCCATAAAACGATTGGCATCATCATGACGTATCTGTCGGATTATATCTTCCCTTCAATTATGCGCGGAGTCGAGCAGACATTGCGGGAACAAGGCTATTCTTTGCTGTTGGGATCAACAAATAATGACCATGAACAAGAACGAGCTTGCCTTCAACAAATGATGGACCAAGGAGTAGATGGCTTAATCGTTGAACCGACGAAGAGCAGTCAATACAATCCCAATTTGGCCTACTACATGGCATTGAAAGAAGCAGGGATTCCGCTAGTGATGATCAATGCCTACTATGAAGAACTGGATCTGCCTCATATTTGTGTCAATGACACTCGTTCAGGCTATCTAGCCACGAATTATTTATTGGAACAGCAGCATCAACACTTGATGCTGATCACTAAAATTGATGATTTACAAGGGAAATATCGGATGAAAGGTTTTGTCAAAGCTTTGGAACAAGCAAAGAAAACATTTGCTGCTGAAGATGTCGTGACTTATACCACAGAAACCAAAGAGGCTGTCATTGCACAAGCGATTGACCGGTTGAACCAATCGAATGAGATCACTGGAATCGTCTGTTATAACGATGAAATTGCACATGGGTTGATCCAGCAATTAGAAGCCAATGGAAAGCGTGTACCAGAAGATTATTCAATTGTAGGAAATGATGATTCACCTTTAAGTACATTGACTTCACCAGGAATAACCACACTGGCTCACCCAAAGGAAGAGATGGGGATTTTAGCGGCACAATGGGTCACCTCAGGAACTACGTTGGAAGAAACGTTTTATTATGAGCCAGAATTGATTGTTCGCGGCTCCGTCATGAGCCATTCGTGATTTCATGTATATCAAAATTCAAAAGGAGAGAAGAGAAATGGAGCAGCAAATAAGTGAAGCGATTCAAGAAGGGCGCACGGCACTTGGAATCGAGTTAGGATCCACAAGAATTAAAGCTGTCTTGATCGATGAGCAATTTCAAACCATCGCAACCGGTAGTTATGAGTGGGAGAATCAGTTATTAGATGGTGTCTGGACCTATTCTTTGGCATCTGTCTGGCAAGGAATCCAAGAAAGCTATCAAGCATTAGCAGCTTCTGTTCAATCCCGATACGGGGAACCTTTGACGAGAATTGGTTCAATTGGTTTTTCCGCTATGATGCATGGGTATCTCGCTTTTGATGAGAATGATCAGTTATTGGTGCCTTTCCGCACTTGGCGCAATGCCAGCACAGAAGCAGCCGAAAAGGCTCTAACTGAATTGTTCCAATACAATATTCCGCAACGCTGGAGTATCGCTCATCTGTACCAAGCCATTTTGAATCAAGAAGCGCATATACCGGAAGTCAACTTTTTGACGACATTAGCGGGCTATGTTCATTGGCAGCTGACAGGTGAAAAAGTAATCGGTATTGGGGATGCCTCGGGAATGTTCCCAATCGACAGCCTACAAAAAGACTATGATCGACAGATGATGGCCCAGTTTGATGATCTGATCCTTCCAGAAAATTTACCTTGGCAGTTAGCAGATATTTTGCCCAAAGTCTTAGTGGCTGGTGAAGCAGCAGGCACTTTGTCGGCAGCAGGTGCTTTGCGGTTAGATCCAACAGGAACATTGTTGCCGGGTATTCCATTCTGTCCACCCGAAGGAGATGCGGGAACCGGAATGGTTGCGACGAATAGTGTTGCGCAAAGGAGTGGGAATGTCTCTGCCGGAACATCAGCTTTTGCTATGATCGTTCTTGAAAGCGGTCTCTCTAAAGTCTATCCAGAAATTGATCTGGTAACAACGCCAGCAGGAGATTTAGTTGGCATGGTTCATACGAATAATTGTACTTCGGAGATCAATGCATGGGTCAAAGTTTTTCGGGAATTTGTAGAAGCAGCAGGGGTCGAAATGAGCACAGAAGCTCTGTTTACGACATTGTTCAACCAAGCACTGAAAGGAGATCCTGACTGTGGTGGGTTGTTGTCTTATGGGTATTACTCAGGAGAGAATATTACAAAAATAGCAGCTGGTAGACCATTGTTTGTTCGCTCCCCAGAAAGCCGCTTTACTTTAGCAAACTTTATGCGGCTCCATTTGTTTAGTGCGTTTGGTGCGATGAAGATCGGGATGGATATCCTAACTAAAGAACAAGTCAAGATCGACCGAATCGTAGGACACGGAGGGATTTTCAAGACTCCGACTGTTGCGCAGCGGGTGTTGGCTGCTGCGATGGAAGCACCAGTGACGGTGATGGAAACAGCAGGAGAAGGTGGTGCTTGGGGCATCGCTTTACTGGCAGCATTTATGAAAAAAAAATCGGTAGAAGAAACACTTACAGTCTTTTTATCCAGAGTTTTCCAAGGAAAAGAAGGGACAACTTTAGCGCCATTACCTGAGGATATAGTTGGTTTTACTGAGTTTGTTAAGCGCTACCAACACGGTCTGCCGATCGAGCAAGCAGCGATCGATGGATTGATTTAAACAAAAATAGAGGTGAGTCATTTGTTAGAACAATTGAAAGAAGCCGTCTTCCAAGCCAATTTAGCTCTGCCAAAACAGGGCTTGATCAAATACACTTGGGGCAATGTGTCTGCCGTTGACCGCAGCCAGCAGCTATTTGTGATCAAACCTAGTGGGGTTGATTATGAAACGATGCAAGCTAGTGATATGGTGGTCTGCGATTTTGAGGGGAACGTTGTTGAAGGAAAGATGAATCCTTCTTCTGATACCCCTACTCACGCTGTATTGTATCGAGCGTTTCCAGAAATTGGCGGCATCGTCCATACCCACTCCACTTGGGCAACAAGTTGGGCACAGGCAGGAGTTGATTTGCCGGCAATGGGCACGACCCACGCTGACACCTTTTATGGCAGTGTCCCTTGTGCGCGCTTTTTGACACAGGAAGAAATTGACCGTGGTTATGAAGCAGAGACTGGAAACGTGATTGTTGAAACTTTCCAGGAACGCGGTATCCAACCTTTAGAGATTCCCGGCGTCTTGCTGCAGGGACATGGTCCATTCACTTGGGGCAAAGATGCTCAAAGTGCAGTCATGAACGCAGTCGTTTTAGAAGAAGTAGCAAAGATGAACGTTGTGACGCGTCAGATCAATAGTTATGCACCGGAACTGCCGCAGCGCATCCTTGACAAGCATTATCTACGAAAACATGGCAAAGATGCCTACTATGGGCAAAATTAATCAAGAAGGAGCAGACAATATGTTAGCAATCAGTAAAAAAGAATTTTGGTTCGTTGTAGGATCTCAGCACTTATATGGGGAAGAAGCCTTGCAAGAAGTCCGCGATCATACAGCTGAAATGGTCAAACGCTTGAATGACAGTGGAAATCTGCCTTATCCAGTCGTTTTACAAGAATTGGCAGTCACTGCGGACACGATTACAAAGATCATGAAGGAAGTCAATTATCGGGATGAAGTAGCTGGTGTCATTACTTGGATGCATACCTTCTCACCAGCAAAAATGTGGATCCGGGGAACGAAACTGCTGCAAAAACCATTGCTTCATTTGGCGACTCAATACAATGAACGCATTCCTTGGGAGACCATCGATATGGACTTTATGAATTTGAATCAGGCAGCCCATGGGGATCGCGAATATGGTTTTATCAATGCGCGTTTGCAGAAACAAAACAAAATCGTTGTCGGTTATTGGAAAAAAGAGACGGTCCAAAAAGAAATCGCAGCTTGGATGGATGTGGCGGTTGCTTACAATGAAAGTTTTGCTATCAAAGTCGCTCGTTTCGGCGACAACATGCGCAATGTTGGGGTAACAGAAGGGGACAAAGTCGAAGCACAAATCCAATTTGGTTGGACCGTGGATTACTTTGGCATTGGTGATCTTGTTCAAGTAATCGATGCTGTGACCGATGAAGAGATCAATGACTTGTTTGAAGAATACCATAATTTGTATGAGTTTGATCAGGGAGATTATGAAGCCGCAATCTGGGAAGCACATGTGAAAGTACAGGTCAAACAAGAAATCGGCATCCGCCGTTTCTTAGAAGCAGGAGGCTATAGTGCGTTTACGACCAACTTTGAAGATCTTTATGGCATGCAACAGCTACCAGGATTAGCTGTACAGCGACTCATGGCGGAAGGATACGGATTTGCTGGTGAAGGTGACTGGAAAACAGCAGCCATCGATCGTCTTATGAAGATCATGGCACATAATAAAGCAACCGGTTTTATGGAAGACTATACCTATGAGTTGACCGAAGGCAAAGAAGCCATCTTGCAGTCGCATATGATGGAAGTGGATCCAGTATTGGCTGTCAATAAACCAAAAATCGTCGTTTCGCCGCTATCAATGGGGGATCGAGAAGACCCAGCACGATTAGTCTTTGACGGACAAGGTGGCGCAGGAGTAGTTGTATCTATGGCCGACTTTGGCACTCACTATAAATTATTGATCAATGAAGTCGATGCTTTTGAGCCAACAGAAGCCGCACCTAAATTGCCGGTGGCTCGCGTGATGTGGACGCCTCGTCCCGACTTTCATCAAGGAGTCAAACAATGGATCGAAACGGGAGGCGGACATCATACGGTTGTTTCATTAGCGTTGACGTCAGATCAAATCGAGACGTGGGCAAAACTCGTTGGTTTGGACTATGTGACGATCAAGTAGCTATTAAAAAAGTAGACAAGACAACAGAAAAGAGCCAACACTGACAAGACCAAACCCTCTCATACTGAAACATGTTGGGAGGAACTCTGGTCTTGTTTTTTCTTGTGCTGAAGCAGACAAATCATAAGAGAGATGCAAGGTGTACAATCAGCAAAATTGACTTTTAAAATCGAGACGCATAGACTTTTAATTAAGAGAAAGCAAGGAGGAGTAGTATGGAGACAACATTTGATACCCAAGAGTATTTTGACAAAATGAATGCTTGGTGGCGGGCAGCCAACTATCTTTCTGTCGGACAAATCTATTTGAAAGACAATCCACTGTTACGGCGGCCCATTGAAGAAAAAGATCTGAAAGTCAATCCGATTGGTCACTGGGGCACCATTGCTGGTCAGAATTTTATCTACACCCACTTGAATCGTGTCATCAATAAATATGATTTGAATATGTTCTACATTGAAGGACCTGGTCATGGAGGTCAGGTGATGGTTTCGAATGCCTATCTGGATGGAAGTTATACGGAAATCTATCCAGAAGTAACCCAAGATGAGGCCGGGATGCAGCATCTTTTCAAAATTTTTTCCTTCCCAGGAGGAATTGCTTCCCATGCGGCACCAGAAACACCAGGATCGATCCATGAAGGGGGCGAACTAGGTTATTCCATCGCGCATGGAACAGGAGCTGTCCTTGATAATCCTGATGTGATCGCTGCTGTTGTGGTTGGAGATGGCGAAGCTGAAACCGGTCCGTTAGCGGGCAGCTGGTTTTCTAATACATTTATCAATCCGGTAAATGATGGGGCTGTTCTGCCGATCTTACATCTGAACGGTGCTAAAATCTCTAATCCAACGATTCTGGCTCGCAAATCGGATGAAGACCTAACCAAGTATTTTGAAGGAATGGGTTGGACACCTTATTTTGTTGAGGGAGATGATCCTGCTACTGTTCATCCGCAAATGGCGAGAGCATTGGACCGCGCCGTTGAGCAGATCAAAGCGATTCAAACCAAAGCTCGTCAAGGAAAAGCTGATGAAGCAGTCATGCCCCACTGGCCTGTTCTGATCGTGCGCACACCTAAAGGATGGACAGGACCAAAAATTTGGGAGGGAGAGCCGATTGAAGGCGGTTTTCGCGCCCACCAAGTACCTATCCCAGTCAATGCGCATCAGATGGAGCACGTGGATGCACTAATCGATTGGCTGAAATCGTATAAGCCAGAAGAACTCTTTGATGAATCTGGCCGCATCAAGGCTGAGATTCAAGAACTCGCGCCGAAAGGACAGCAACGGATGGCAATGAATCCCATCACTAACGGGGGAATCGATCCTCAACCGTTGAAAATCACCGATTGGCGACAGCATGCGATCGATATTGGTGTTCCTGGCTCAACCACTGCTCAAGACATGATGGAGTTCGGAAAGTTTGCTCGGGATTTGATTGTTGAAAACCCGACTAATTTTAGAATCTTTGGTCCGGATGAAGCCAAATCCAATCGTTTGAACCATGTTTTTGAAGTGACAAATCGCCAATGGTTAGAACCAAAACAGCCAAACTATGATGAATGGCTAAGTGCTACCGGACGGGTGATTGATTCCCAATTATCGGAGCATCAAGCAGAAGGCTTCCTAGAAGGCTACGTCTTAACTGGGCGTCATGGCTTTTTTGCTAGCTATGAATCTTTCTTGCGAGTGGTTGATTCCATGATCACTCAGCACTTTAAGTGGACGCGTAAATCGAAAGAATTGCCTTGGCGCCATGCCTATCCGTCATTGAATTTGATTGCTTCCTCAACCGTATTCCAGCAAGACCATAATGGGTATACCCATCAAGACCCAGGGATCATGACACATATCGCTGAGAAAAAAGCGGAATTCGTACGGGTCTATCTACCAGCAGATGCCAATAGCTTGATGGCTGTAATGGCAGAAACATTCCAAACTGAAGAACAGATCAATCTGATTGTTTCTTCGAAACATCCTCGGCCGCAGTTTTATACGGCAGAAGAAGCGGAGATATTGGTAAAAGACGGCTTAAAGATCATTGATTGGGCTTCAACAGACCAAGGAGAACCTGATTTGGTGATCGCTGCAGCAGGGACAGAGCCAAATTTAGAAGCTCTCGCTGCTGTAAGCCTGCTGAATGAGGCGTTTCCAGAGTTGAAAATCCGCTTTATCAATGTTGTTGATTTATTGAAACTACGTCATCCGGATGTCGATCCTCGTGGATTGACAGATGAAGAATTTGAGGCTTACTTTACTAAGGACAAGCCAATCATTTTTGCTTTCCATGGCTATGAAGGACTGATTCGGGACATTTTCTTCGGCCGCAAGAATCAGCGTCTGCATATTCATGGCTATCGTGAAAATGGCGATATCACCACACCATTTGACATGCGGATCTTATCTGAACTTGATCGCTTCCATTTAGCGAAAGACGGCGCTGAGTGGGTCTATGGCGAACAAGCTGCCGACTTTGCGCAACGAATGACAGAGACGGTTGCCTATCACCATGACTTTATCCGTGAGAATGGCTATGACATTGCTGAAGTCCAAGATTGGCAATGGAAACCATTGAAATAGAAGACGAATCAAACAAAAAACTGTCCAGCAACGATCAAGAGATCTGTTGTTGGACAGTTTTTTTTAAACAGAAGTCAAAATGCGATAAATTCCAATGAAGAAAGCTTTGATGCCTCGAAAGAAGCGGTTCTTATCGGTCAATTCATGATAGACTTCGGCGATCGTGCGACGGGTCAATAAATAGAAGAGAAATCCAATCAAAAATGTGAAAAGGAAAAAGAAAAACAACAGTCGCATAAATCATCACCTAAATTCTTACTCATTATTTCTTTATCTTAACAAAAAAAGCAAGGATAGGCGAAGCGATTTGATTTGGAACTGTAGATAAGGTTGGAGTAAAAAGCAAATCAACTATTTCACTGTCTGGAGAAATAGTTGATTAAGAGAAAGCTGCGATGAATAGTAATATATTCAGAGAATGTAAAATAATCTATCTGTCTCAAAAACCTTCGTTTTTGGGACAACACGAAAATAGACATCCGAAAACTTCGAATGTCTTACAAAACTTGAATTATAGATTTTTGTCGAAAAAATGTCTAAATGAGAAACTATTATCTAAAAAACGAAGATTTTTGGCACTAGAAGAAGGTACATGCATATAGAAAGCCTCAGAAAATCCATTTGTCGAAGTTGAGGGTTGGGAACAACTTTTTAAAGAAAATTCTTTAGATCGAACCTTATTGAAAGCTTGAAAGCGAATCAGCAGGTAAAGCGCATGGTTTGATTAACAAAACACCTTTAGCACAGAGACAATACAAAACATGTAGGTAATAACATCCATTGATGATAATCGGAATATGGATACTAAAGAGAAAGACTAAAAGAGAAAGGATGACTTGGTATGGGAAAGTGTAGCAGGATACTATTGTTGGGAGGCTTGTTGTTAAATCAAGCGCCATGGACAATGGTTGTTAGCGCTGATTCAGTGACTGAAGATACTGTTTCTATACAGGATACAGTAGAGAGCACGATCGCTGTGGAACAAGAAGAAACTTTAATGTCTCGTGATAGTAAGGATGAACACATTCATTCAACGAAAGATAATGATGGAAGGAATACAGAGCCCAGTGAACTTAGTCAATCAGATAGTTCAGAACCTGTCGAACTGAACGAATCGACTTCTTCTTCAAGTGAGAATGAAGTTAGAAGTCAAAATGAAACAGATGCAATAGAGAATCAAACTACTGAAGATCCTACTGAAAATATGGCCTCGGGAACTTATGGTACTTCAGATTGGTATATCACTTATGACGGAGTTCTCCATATCGGATCTGGAACATTCCGATCTACTTCTGAGATTAACCCTTGGTCCCGGTATAGGGTTAAAAAAATTGTGTTCGAGGGGAATGTTATTGCTGGTGAGGATTCTTCTTATTTATTTGGTAACTCCGGCGGTACGTGGACTGACCTTACTGAAATAGAAGGCTTGGACAAGCTGGATACTAGCCGAGTAACGAATATGTCTGGCATGTTTAATAATACTCGAGGGTTAACAAAGCTCGATGTATCCAACTTTGATACAAGTAACGTTACTAATATGTATGCGATGTTCAATGGACTGTTCGATTTGACTAGTTTGGACGTCTCCAATTTTGATACAAGAAATGTAACGAATATGTCTTTGATGTTCGCGAATGTGATTAATATCGATAAATTTGATTTAAGCAATTTTGATACGAGAAATGTTACGGACATGTCTTTGATGTTCGCAAACCTAAGAAGAAGTGATCTCGATACATTCAGTATGGATCTAAGCAATTTTGATACTAGCCAAGTAACGAATATGGATCGAATGTTTCAGGGCTTAAATAGAGTCTCTAGTCTGGATATATCAAGTTTCGATACCAGTAAGGTAACGAATATGTCTTCTATGTTTAGCGGTATGCAATCGTTGAAGATCATCAGATTAGGCCAGTCATTTTCATTTTATACAAATGCAATGTTGCCTAGTCCAATTTCATCAGAAATTTATACAGGAAAATGGGTCAATGTTGGAACAGGATCAATAGATTTCCCGAATGGGCTAAATATTTGGTCGGCTTCCGAGTTAATGGCAAACTACAATGGAGAAACTGACTCCGATACGTATGTTTGGCAGCCCAATTTAATAGATGCAGCTCCTGTAACAGTCAAGTATCAGAATTCTGAAGGCGAACAGCTGAGTGAACCAACGGTTTTAAGTGGAAAAGTCGGTATGGCTTATGAAAGCAATCCGAAAGAGATCACGGGCTGGAACGTGGTCAAAATACCAGATAATGCAGTCGGTGTATTTACTGAAGAAGCACAAGAAGTGGTCTATGTTTATGAGCGTTCAGATGCGGCACCAGTCACAGTCAGATATAAAGATACAGACGGCAATGAGTTAAGCGACCCAACGATTTTGAATGGCAAAGTCGGATTGCCATATGCCAGTGAAGCCAAAGAAATCCCAGGTTGGTATGTAGTAGAGACGCCAGCCAATGCCTCTGGAATTTTCAGAGAGGAAGCGCAGGAAGTGGTGTATATCTACGATCGCAGCGATGCGGCACCAGTCACAGTCATATATAAAGATACAGACGGTAATGATTTAAGCGACCCAACGATTCTTAGTGGGAAAGTCGGTTTTCCATATGCCAGTGAAGCCAAAGAGATTCCTGGTTGGTATGTAGTAGAGACGCCAGCCAATGCCTCTGGAATTTTCAGTGAAGAAGCGCAGGAAGTGGTCTACGTGTATGATCGCTCAGATGCGGCACCAGTTACGGTCCAATATGAAGATACAGACGGCAACGAATTAAGCGACCCAACGATTTTGAATGGCAAAGTCGGATTACCATATGCCAGTGAAGCCAAAGAAATCCCAGGCTGGTATGTAGTAGAGACACCAGATAATGCCTATGGAATTTTCAGTGAGGCAGCGCAAGAAGTGGTCTACGTGTATGATCGCTCAGATGCGGCTCCAGTGACTGTGAAATATCAAGATAGTGAAGGAAATCAATTAGCAGAGCCAACTGTCTTAAGTGGAAAAGTCGGGTTACCATATGCCAGTGAAGCCAAAGAGATTCCTGGTTGGTATGTAGTAGAGACGCCAGATAATGCCTCTGGAATTTTCAGTGAAGCAGCGCAGGAAGTGGTCTAGGTATACGATCGCAGTGATGCGGCACCAGTGACTGTGAAATACCAAGATAGTGAAGGAAATCAATTAGCAGAGCCAACTGTCTTAAGTGGAAAAGTCGGGTTACCATATGCCAGTGAAGCCAAAGAGATTCCTGGTTGGTATGTAGTAGAGACGCCAGATAATGCTTCTGGAATTTTCAGTGAAGAAGCGCAGGAAGTGGTGTATGTATACGAACGCAGTGATGCGGCACCAGTGACTGTGAAATATCAAGATAGTGAAGGAAATCAATTAGCAGAGCCAACTGTCTTAAGTGGAAAAGTCGGGTTACCATATGCCAGTGAAGCCAAAGAGATCCCAGGCTGGTATGTAGTAGAGATACCAGATAATGCTTCTGGAATTTTCAGTGAAGAAGCGCAGGAAGTGGTGTATGTATACGAACGCAGTGATGCGGCACCAGTGACTGTGAAATACCAAGATAGTGAAGGAAATCAATTAGCAGAGCCAACTGTCTTAAGTGGAAAAGTCGGGTTACCATATGCCAGTGAAGCCAAAGAGATCCCAGGCTGGTATGTAGTAGAGATACCAGATAATGCTTCTGGAATTTTCAGCGAGGAAGCGCAGGAAGTGGTGTATGTCTATAGTGTTCTTCATAAAAATAATGAAAAAGAGAATGATTCTAGAGGGACTTTGCCAGCTACGGGAGAAGAAACGTTGGGACAATCAATGTTGGTGATTTTAGGAACCCTACTAATTCTCTTATCGTATAGAATCAGTAAACGAAAAAAGAACCTATCAAATTAAGTGTATTATTTATAGTAAGAACATGAATAAAGTGTCTGGATATCATTTTTTCTGGACACTTTATTTTTTTAGTATATATTTATTTATAATCATGTTTTTTGAGATACAAATTGAGGAAATTATACTAAGAATCGATGAGAAAATCTTTCATTAAGTCAAAATATGAAAGCAAAAGGTAGTGATTAAATTTAAGAAGGAGTGAGGGTGCATGAGTTATAGTTGGATCTATTATGGACGAAAGGTGCGAAGAGTCGCTTTGTTTTCGATTAAGCTGATTGACTTTTTTCTACTGTATCTTGCTATTGGTAAACAAATTTATCTATCGTTTGGGCTGTTTATTCTGTTCACTTTGTGTTGGGCGGTCGGTTCAGGAGTGGCATTGATTAGAAGAAAAGTTAGACAAGATGATATTAAAGATAGACCAAAATCAGAAGCCTATCTTCATCCAAACCATGATCGTCGAGAAAATCTTATGTTATTCGCATGCATAGTACTATTAGTAGTCGAGCTATATATTGTCTCCTTGCCTGTTCCGTTATAGTCATGAAAAGACTGATTTTTTGCCCAATTTGCCCAATAGTTTTTAGTGGTTAGTTCTTTGTAACGTTCAAAAAAAGAATCGTATATAGTTTCTGGAGAACACAAATGAATAAAAAGGATCCTGTCTTTTTTATTTAAATATCCTTGTTTTATTTTAACTGTTGGTGTAAGTTTTTTTATGAGTATACAATGGCTATAATTTATTTGATTTAAATTGTGGTAAGCACATTGATTTTGAAGTGTCCCGTATTCGTAGCAGTTGAATGAAATACCATGTTAGTAGCGGTTTTTTCTTCAGCTGCTTACTATTTCAAGTACTATTATTTAGATATATTCATTACGTACATAAATTGAGAAGAGGTAAAAAAATGAAAAAGTGCATTGTAGTATGTGAAATAGTCAAACGTTAACACACCAAAAGGAGAAGAATATTATGACTACTTCATGAAATAAAATTTACCCAAGAACCAATGATACACAAACGATCTATCTAAAGAATGCCATCACTAACCCAAATATTAGCGTTGGAGAATACACGATTTATAATGATTTTGTAAATGATCCACGCGAGTTTGAAAGGAATAATGTGCTGTATCAATACCCAATCAATCATGACAAATTGATTATTGGCAAATTTTGTTCCATTGCTTGTGGATCAAAGTTTCTGTTTAATGCTGCAAACCACTCATTATCAAGCGTTCCAACGTATACATTTCCGCTATTTTTTGAAGAGTGGGGTCTTGATAAAGCCGATGTGGCTGCTGCATGGGACAATAAAGGCGATATTGTGATTGGCAATGATGTCTGGATCGGGTATGAGTCACTGATCCTGGCAGGCGTAACGATTGGAGACGGCGCCATTATAGGTACTAGAGCTGTAGTCACGAAAGATGTACCGCCATATACCATTGTAGGAGGCGTTCCTGCGAAACCAATCAGAAAAAGATTTAATGATGAAACGATTCAGTATTTACAAAAGGTCCGTTGGTGGGACTGGCCGGAAGAAAAAATAAAAGCGAACCTTGGGCATCTCATGTCTGGGTCCGTTAGTCAATTATCAAAGAAATGAGTAATAGAACTTTAACCAATGTATCTAGAGAATTTCTTACTGATGATACGAGGATACTCAGATAATTCGTTAATAAGTTATCCTAAAACTGTTTTATGAACATCAAAGTGTATTCATTAGCTTTGATGTTTTTTGTATAAAAGCCTAATTTTCAGTTCAAACAATAAAGTACCTAAGAAATAACAGCTTTCTGGACACTTCATTTTTGTTTTGTATTTGAATGTTTGCTAGTTTGACTGTATCATCTAGTCATTCAATTTTTCTTTAGTAAAAATCACTTTTATGTTAAAAAATGGCACTTGTATCATACAGTAATGTTCTAGATGAAAATCCTATAGAATATATCTTTTTTCATATTCAATCATTGAAAAGTTACTGATTAAGACACTGGATTGTAACGCAGCATTGAAGGAAGTTGATTATGCAGATCAATAGGAGGAGAAAGAGAAAGGACACTTATGAGACAAAATGAAATAGGCTGGCTATTTAAGTAGAAATTTAAATAATTATCAAAAAAATCAAAAACATTATGGATTAATGCACAATCAATGATATTAGAAGGTAGAAGAGGTATAATTTATTTAAAGTAAGAGGTTAAGAGGTGAGGGCATGTATAAGTTTCTTTTAACTAAATTAGATCAAGATGTCTATGAAGTATTTGCTTATTTTTTTGAAAATGCTGAGGAATATGAAAGTATAAGCGACTTGGCAAATAAATTAAGTGTTTCGAAAAGAAGAATTGTTTTAGTTATTGACCGTGCACTGGATTTGAGAGAACGGTATCCCTTTTATGATATCGAAATAATTGACGGAAGAACCATTTCACTTCGATTTGCCTCAAATTTTTTACTTTCTAAGTTATATTCTGTCATGTTAGAAGAAAGCATGCCTTTTCAAATATTGGACCGATTATTCAGAGAGAAATATTTATCCTTGGAGAATACAGCGCAACAGCATTTTGTGAGTAATCGCACGGTTCAAAGAAAACTCAAGGAGATCATGGATATCCTTGAAAATTATAATATTTCGTTGAATTTAAAGAGGAAGCCGTTATTTGTAGGAGAAGAATATCGTATTAGGCATTTTTTTCATATCATGTATTGGCAAATTTTGGATGGCTCAAATGTACGTTATTTTGGCCTGACTCAAAAAAGTATTACTGGTTTCAAAGAAAGACTCGCGATGTATCCAAGTTGTTACCGAGGAATCGATCAAGAAAAGTTTATCCAATTACTGGCTTTAAGTCTCTATCGTTTAAAGAGAGGATTTGCTTTGAAAGAAATTCCACCGGGAATGACAGAAACATGCCATCTCACTATTCCTTTTGAGCAATTCAAAAAGGAGCTTATAATGCCCCTCTTAAGAGATAATTATTTGTTAAATGAAACTTCAGAAAATGAGTATATCTTCTTGTATTATATGTTTTCAGTAATGACCACCTATTTACCTGATGAGATCCCTACAGAGTTGACGATGACAAATCATTTTTCAGAAGAGAGCTTACAAGCCGCTAAACTTTTTTCGGAAACAGCGAAACAAGCTTTTCTTGTTCCTGATAGTGCTACAACGTATCTTTTTGTCAATGCATTGAACATCCATTCAACCTCTCTCATGTTTGCTTCTAAAAATAAGATTGATGCTTTTGGAAAAACAACAACAGACAAAGATTATCGAAGAGTATTCCCTAAACTATTTCCACTGGTTCAAGAGATGTACCAATCGTTATCAGAACAATCATCGATTTTTAGTACGCTGTATGTCTCAAATAACCGCCTGCTTTTTCAGTACAGTATGCTTCTTTCGATTGTAGCTAGAATTGATCGGTCAACTGTGCGGGTTTTTCATGAATCAAAATTTGGAAAAATTCAGGAAATTAGGCAAAAAGAGCGATTAAAACGATGGTTTGGATATACTCTTTCTTTTGTATCAGAAAAGCCGGATTTTGTCGTGATGGATTATCCTGTCGATCGTCAATACTTTATTAATCAAAATCGCGAAGTACGTTTCTTTAAATGGAATAGTTTCCCCACCGGAGATCGCTGGCTTGAATTAGTCGAGGCGATCGAAAAGTTCCAAAATGAGTCTATTAATGAGTCTATTCAAGAAACAGGGACAAATACCTCACTATAGAATCATTACAGATAACGTTAGATATCCGTATCTGCTAGTGACGATCTTTTTCGAATTGGCAGTATCAACAGCTAAGGTGTGAACTTGACTAAATCAAATGTTCAAGATCAACAAGCGAATACTTAGCAGACCCAAAACACGTGGCTGCAAGTATGACTGCTTATCCATTTTTATGACTGCAATATAAGTGACAGTGAAAACAACTCTAAACGATATTTTTGATGCAATGCTGCGCAAGTGGGCAAGTCCTTTTATCGTTGAGACAGTTGATTTGCTCAAACGCTTGTATTGCGGTTTTTTTGTCTTTTCTCTAAGTGAATGATTAGGAATAAAAAGAGATCTTCCATGTTCAAAATCTTTTCGCATAATCCGTTGAAATACTGATATGAATGTGATTATTTTCTTTTTTGTCATAATTTCCAAAGGATTTTAATTATTTTTTTTAAACAGGACGAATCTTGTCTTTTTTAGAGCAGATGTTGTCGTGTTCGCTACTCAGAGCCATGTGATAATACATACTTAAGGAATGAGGACAACAGGAGTATTAAAATATGTCTGAAGTAGTTGTCAGTTGACAGCTTTTTTGCATTGGATAGAACGAGACTGTGTTCATTCACTTAGATAGAAAGAAGGAAAAATAATGAGAAGATCGAAGAAGCAAGAAATCGTATCACGTATTCTTGTCAGTTCCTCTGTATTTATATTAGGCAGCCCGATTTTTACACAAGCACTTTTTAGTATTCCTGCATCAGCTGCATCAATTAGCACTACAGCAGCAGAAGAAACAACGAATAGTTCAGCAGCAGAAGAAACAATGCTTACTGCGGGGGAGTTGTTGCCTGAACAGCAAGAAGTAGAAAAAGTAGTCGAGGAAACTGTAGGAACAGAGTCAGAAGCAATAGAATCTGAAGAGCAAGCGACAGCAGAAGAATTTGCAGCAACTAAAACGGAATCTGAAGAAGATGCAGAGAAAAATAGTTCAGAAGCGTCGACAGACAGTACAGCAGCAACTGAAGAAAAGAAGGCTGCTCTTGCAGACAATATCCTTTGGAGTGGAATGTGGGGGACTGCTCCAGCAACCCTTGATATTGAGGGAGTTCTAACTGTAGGAGAAGGCACGCTTACTACAACGGTAGATCAAGTGATTCCAATAGCAGAAGTTTCATCAAACATGACTATTAGAAAAGTAGTTCTCACTGCCCCTGTTGTTCTTCCAGCAGATGTTCCTGGACTATTTGAAAGCACTGGCCATTATGGAAAAGTGCCTTCAGAGTTGGATGAAATCGTGAATCTACATTTGCTTGATACAAGTCAAGCCACAACAATGAACAGCATGTTTTATGGCTTTAGAGGGACTAGTTTAGATTTATCAAATTTTGATAGTACCAATGTAATCAAAGCCTTAGGGGCTGGAATGAATCAATTTCTAGCAAATGCACGATATCTAAAAGAAATACGACTAGGGGAAAAATTCAGCTTTGTCGGCTGGAACAATTGGCCAGGTAATGAGTACCCAGTTAATTTGACAAATCCAAGTGGAATGATTGGATTTAGTTCAAGCTATTATACCGGTTATTGGCAAAATGTTGGATCAGGTACGATAGACGCTCCTTATGGTGATCAGGTATTCCTGTCTAAGGAACTGGTATTGAATTATGATGGAGCGACTATGGCTGATACCTATGTATGGCAGCCAAGGTATATTGAAGGGGCACCAATCACAGTGAATTATATCGATGAAGAGGGGAAAGAATTACTTCCTCCAAGTATAATGACTGGTGGCAATATAGGCGATTCATATACGATTACTCCGAAAGATATCCCTGGATATATCTTGAAAGAAGTGCAAGGTGATGAGACAGGAATCGTTAGCAAAAATCCCCAAACAGTCACGTATGTTTACAGCCCTAAAATAGAAACGAGAGAGGAAAGTAAAATAATCGCACGGATAATCCATTATTTGTATGAAGACGGATCAGAAGCCGCGCCGGATCATGTGGATACAATAGAATTTATACGAACAGTCACCATTAATGAAGCAACCGGTGAAACCTCCTATGGTGATTGGGAAGCCAAAGACAATGACACCACTTTTGATGCGGTGGTCAGTCCAGAAATAGCCAACTACACGCCAGATAAAAAAGGTGTGGCAGAAATGGTTGACTTGACAGCAGAATCGAAAGACAGCGAAGTAACGGTTACTTACAAGGCAAACATGGTGGAATCAACCGAGACCAAAGAAGTGCAACAAACGATCCATTATCTGTATGAAGACGGTACAGAAGCCGCCCCAGACAAGGTGGATACAGTCACTTTCACCCGAACAGTCACCACCAATGAAGCCACAGAGGAAACAACGTATGGTGAGTGGCAAGCCAAAGACGATGACACAACCTTTGATGCGGTGACTAGTCCAGAAATTGAGCACTACACTGCAGATAAGCCAACTGTTGAAGAAGTCACTGGTTTAACGCCAGAGTCAAAAGACAGCGAAGTAGGCCAAGATGAGCAAATAAAGATCAATCGCTGTCTAGATATGCCAGTTTTTAAATACATTCGGCATAGTTATTTTTCAAAAAAATATATTTGTTCATCAGATGAAGCGACAATCGTCACCTATTTTATCTGCTTATTTTTAATTACAGTTGGTGGGATCCCCTATGAGGAAATTCGACTAGGATTATATACTAGCAAAAATCCCGTCTTTGAGATAACCGATGAAATAATGGCCGCGATCCAGTCGATTTATAAACTAAAGTCAAATTCAACCATTAAATCCAGTGTCTTTTCTCTCATCGCCCAAGTTTATTATTTTCATGGGGTCAATTATTCGATCGATAAAGTCACTTTGAATTATTACCATAACTTGTTTAACAATTCGTTTAGAAATCAGTTTGTCTTAGACATAATAGAAAATATTATTGAACCGACTAAATTGTTCAACCACACGAAATTAAAGTATTTGAAAAAAAGATTAGTGTTCTTAATTTACATGCTGTCTCCTAAAGAGGAGTATCAAGTGAGAATAGCGGTCTTAAATATGGGCTCTAATATTTTGGCAGATGCCTCTATTTACTTATTAGAAAATGAGTTGAAAGGGAAACAAGACGTTGTTCTCCTACCCTATACAAGTGATGAACCGTTTGATTTATTGATCTCTAATGCCTACCTTCCCGCATTAGGGAACAATTACAGTCAGTTCTATCAAGTAACGGCAATCGGCGCAGATTTAGAGATAAAGAAAATTTTTACTATTATCGATCAAATAGCCTATTCCAAGTATCGTTCTTTTGTTATTAAGTAATAGTTACTGTAGAAGACGTAGGATGGATGCAGCGAATGCGAGAACTAAAGAAAGGCTTAGAGTAACGGTGATTGTAAAGTGTCGCGCTCTATAACTAATTTAATAGCAGAATATTTTGTTAACATAGAGTAAGAAGAATTTTTTAATCTGATGAAATTTTATTAGTTAGTAGGAAGTCAATAACCCTCAAACGTTCTTTGTCATTAGTAGTATGACAAAGAACATTTTACTAGGTTCAGTTCTTTTTCTAACAAGTTCAAGGAGGGACTCATAAAGACAAGCGAATAAAGGGATCGTTTTGTTTTTTGAGGGGTAAAGCATCTAAGTGAATCAGCTCGTCAAAAGAGTCTAGAAAATCAGGACTAGTTGAATGAGTAACTACGATAATTATCTTATCATTGAAAGAGTTGATCAAATCTTTGATAATCAGCTCATTTCCACTATCAAGCCCAGAAGTCGGTTCATCCAATAGAATGATATCGGAATTTTTAAAGACAGCGCGAGCGATTTCGATTCTCCTTAATTCCCCTCCTGAAAGAAAATTTATCCATTTGTTTTCTTGGTCTTCTAATAATTTCTCGTAGTTAAAGCGATTGGCCAAGCCACTCTTATTTAATGCATCAACAACTCTTTCAAGTTCAAAATCATTAAAAACAGAGAGATTAGAAGCAATACTGGTCTGAAAAATAGCGGTCTTTTGTTGGACAAGTGAGACTTTTTGATACAAGGAATCTCTAGAAATTTGATTCATCTCTTGTTCATTGATAAATAGTTGACGGTCACCGACAGAATAAATGCCTGCTAAAATATTCAATAGCGTGGATTTACCGCTGCCACTCGCACCTGTAATTGCATACTTTTTCCCTCTTTCAAATTGATAGCTTAATTCATTGATTAATGTACGGGTACCATAACTATAGCTTAAGTTAGCAATCGACAAAGTTGTGATGGGACTTTCAAGAATGATTGATCGAGTCATTTCATCATCATCTGTACTATCGATAAAAGATATAAGATCATCAGCGACTTTCTTACTGGATAAAATATCGGTAATCGAGGTGCTGAAATATTCCAATGGACCGGCAATCTTACTCATTAAGGTAGTCATAGCAATGAGGTTAGGAAGGGTTATTATTTTTGCTGCAACAAAAAAACCACCAATAATCCACGTTCCAGAGTAGGCAAGGTCGCCAAGACCAAAAGAAATCGCGTAGGTAAGTCCTTGTAACGATTCAAAATGAATATTTTGCTTTTTCAGTCGCTCGCTACTTTCAGAAAAACGTGTAGCATATTTCGGGAATCCTCTGCCTACTCTTAGTGTCAGATAGCCAGAAAGAAGTTGTTCAAATAAACTGAGTGTATGATCTTGTGCCTCGACCGCCGCTTTACGACGAGTTCCAAGAATTTTTTTGGCAAAATAAGGAGCTAACAAGGGGCTAAAGGCTAGCAATAGCATGACAATTGAAAAGGAAGCACTAAGTCTTAAAGAGAAAAGAAGTGAAAAAATAAAGGTAAAGATGCTTAAAACCAATCCAAATCCAGGTTTCAAAAATTCTTGCTCAATAACTTTTATTTCATTGGCTAGCTTTGAAAGGTAATAATTTTTTTCGCTTTTTAAAAACTTTTCTGGATCCATTCGGACTATCTTTTGCGAGAGGCCGACTCTCAGCTGATCCGTTATTGAGTGGACCAAGATAGATTTACTGCGTCTGGGGACAAAGTCGCTCATGGTGTTTAATAAGATATAAAAGAAGGCGAATAAGCCAACAACCATAAGCTTTTGTATATTTCCTGACATAGCAACTTCTGTGATAAGGCTATAAACAAGTGCAACGCCAACCTGAATAAGCGCAGCGATTGCGCAAATAATCACATGCGTAACAAGCAGTTTTTTATTTTTTAGTACTATCTTTTTCATTTTCTCCCTCCTTAAGTAAACTATAACATAGTGATTTGATACATATATAGTGCAAAAAGATACTATTTTTTTGATTGTGGAGCATCATGGTAGGCTTACCATACAATCAAAGAAGAGTTATGGAAAAAATTTAGGATTGGTGTTAAACCTTCAGTTGCTATACTAGATTTAAGTGCAGTAACATCTGTTATAGGGGGGGAGCATCAGAAATAGAACAACATAATCGTACGTCATTACTTGATATTGAAGAAATGCATACAATATAGTTCGAAAAACAATAAATGTAATTTTTTGAAAGTGTTACGTTTGGATTAAAAGCAGATAGAACGATAACTAACGAATAAAGAAAAAGCTATCTAGTTTTATGCTCTTCATTCTCCCCGTTATGAATATTGATAAGATATCAAATAATCAGTGTTCTTATTAGTAGAGACCTATCTAGGCGCTTAGATCAATTATTACTTGCTTTATTTTAGATAGGACGAAAGATAAATAATACATAACGACACCTCTTCTCATATTCATAAGTATGAGAGGGGTGTCGTTATTGTTACAAGCAGAAAAACTGTTCAAATTCCGCCTAAATTTAGGGCGTTCAGAATTGTTTTTCTGATAACTGTAGTATTTCCGGAAACCATATCTTTAAAAGAAACAGCAATGCCTTGTTTTTTTATTTCTTCGCTTAGATAGTTTGAATCCATATCATTAAAAACAAGTAAATCTGCAGCAGGAATATCATTACTTGAAATATCATAACTAATAAATTGAGTCTCAATTTCTGCTGGTAAGAGTGTCTTGATTTTTTCTTGAAATGATTTTGCTTGTCTAAGATTCATTGTTGTGCTGTAACCGAATGGTGCCATACCCCGAACATTGATAGAAAAAATCCAACAGATTTTTTTCATTGCTAAAACTCCTTTTTAAAAAGTGTATCATCTAATAAAGGGTAACTCAATAAATTTTCAAATTCATCCTTTTATTTTTAGATTTGACGAGAGAGTCTTCCTTGGGTGTCTGATACAAACTCATTAATTTATAATAAAATTAGAAATGAGATAGTTGAATAATAGATATACTTGATAAATTTTTCTAAATGAAACTACTTTGGTGGACTTTATACATCTTCTTACAGTTCAAAGTTTTATAGTTAATGTTTACTTTGATTAAAACAGATTATAATATGATTAGAATAAGACGTCTTAGAACAGAGATCACAGGGAGTTTCTTTCTATCCTCTTTTTAGCTAAAGTGTTAAAAAATAGTTTCAATAGAACGTGTTCAAAAAAGCTAAATCTTGAAAGCAGATTTATGAGTGATAAATAAATCTTTGGATATATTTCTTTTGTAATCGTTTACACTCGAGGGCGTTAGGGGTATATTTTAGATGTTGATATGACGTCATAACGACTTGCTAATTCATTATAGAAAGGGGATTTATCATGAAAAATGAAAGGTTAGCCCAGCAGATTCTAGAGTATCTAGGCGGAACAGAAAATATTGAGTCAATTACTCACTGTGCAACAAGATTACGCCCAAGTCTGAAGAAACGTGAGTTAGTTCAAAGTGAAAAAATAGAATTATTGGATGGTGTGACAGGAGTAGTCAATAAAGATTCCGGGTATCAAATAATTATTGGAACGAATGTAGGGGAAGTTTATGAAGACTTCTTAAAAGTATTGAATAGAGAAAATAATGAGACGACCAATGAAAAAAATTCTAAAGTCCAGACAAAAAAGAGCTTAATAAATGAGTTTGTTCAACTCGTAGTGAGTATTTTCTCGCCTTTATTACCTTTATTAGCCGGATCGGGTCTTCTTCGAGGATTTACAATTCTTGCAAATGAGGTCGGAATTTTATCTACGGATAGCTCGACAAATTTGATGTTGACACTTGCTGCAACATCTGTCTTCTACTTCTTACCGTTACTAGTTTCGGTAACTGCAGCAAACCGATTTAAAACGAGTCCTTATATTGCCATTGCAGTCGCTGGTGCATTGATTATGCCAGACTTTATTAATTTGATCCAAGGGGACGGGGGCAATACGATTTCTTTCTTTGGTTTACCAGTTCCAGTCTTTAACTACACTTCGCAGATTCTGCCCGCAATTTTTACAACATGGGTACAATCGAAAATGGAACATTTCATGAAAAAAACAATTCCGAATAGTTTGCATATGATTTTGATACCAACCGTTCTTTTGTTTGTGTTAGTGCCTGTAACTGCCAGTATTTTTGGTCCCTTAGGTAACTATATTAGTATTGGTATTGCTGGATTTGTAAATTATTTAGCAAGAATCAATCAGATTATTACAGGGGCAATTACAGGTGGCATTTGGAATATTTTGATCATGTTTGGTGTTCATTGGGCACCAAATACCATGGTTATTATTCCGGAAATCGCTAGCACAGGTCACTCACCATTCATTGCGTATGGCGCAACTGCAAACTTTGGGATGGCAGGAGCAGCATTTGCAGTTTTCTTACGATCAAAAAATACCAAATTAAGGAACTTTTCTTTGACTGCAATTACTTCTGTCTTTTTGTCTGGAATTGTAGAGCCTGCTATTTACGGTCTAGGAGTAAAATTTAAAACACCGTTGATTGCTGGCTGTCTTGGTGCTGCAATGGGTGGAGCTTTTATGGGTGCATTTAATGTTATTGGTAACGCCTTTGTATTTGGAGGATTAACCACCATTCCAGCTTTTGCGGGTCCTACACTTTGGGCGTACATTGTGGGTTTGGTGATTGCATTTTTTGGTGGAATGATCCTAACAATCATTTTAGGTATAAAAGACCCAGAAGCTGAAATGAAATAAAGAATAAGAGAATGGAGATAGTTTATATGAGTTTACAAATAAAAATTCAAGGTACATTGGGGGCAGCAGCTATTGCAGATGCTATGGGAGCTGCAACAGAAAATCTTACTTTTGATCAAATTAGAACAAAGTTCAATGGCAAAGTTTCTACCTTTTTAAAACCAGAGGAAGGTGCTTTTGCATTAGGGAATGAAGCTGGACAAGTCACAGATGATTTTTCGCAAATTTATACGTTGTGTCACAGTATTATAGAAAATAGAGGAGTAATTGATTCTGAAACAGTGAAGACAGCCATCTTGAAATGGTCAGAAAATACATGGTACTTCGATCGATTTGCAGGTCCAACTACGCGAAGTGCGATTGCAATGTATAAAAATCCTGATCAAAAAATGGCGCCTTTACCGGGAGCTATGGCTGTAGACTATGCTTCAAAAGCTACGAACGGAGCTGCAATGAAAATCGCACCTGCAGGGATATTAAACCCAGGAGATATTGAAAAAGCTATTCAAGAAGCGTTGATTATAACGCAAGTAACTCATGATAATGCACTGGCTATTTCTGGAGCAGCTGCAGTTGCGGCAGCAGTGTCAGCCTCTTTGTGTGACCATGCAACTGTGGACCAATTAGTAGCAATAGGGATTTATGGCGCTTGTCGGGGAGAAGAATTAGGCAAAGTTTATTCCCGAGAAGTTGGCGGTCCCAGCGTTGTTGAACGCATGAAACTAGCGTATACTATAGTTAATGAATCTGGTACCCATGAAGAAAAACTACAGCGACTAGCTCAAATCATCGGTAGTGGGCTCCATATCTCAGAAGCAGTTCCGTGTGCGTTTGGAATTATCGCCCTAAACAAACAAGATCCTTTTAATGCGATCATAGATGCAGTGAATGTAGGATACGACACTGATACGATTGCGACAATTGTAGGATCCATGGTTGGGGCATTGATTGATCCAGATGATGAACGTTTTACGCCACTGTTTCGTGATGTTCAATCAGCGAATAGCTACGATTTAACTAGTTTGGCTGAATCTTTAGCAAATGTGGTGAATGAAAATGATAAGTCCAAAGGTAAAATATCTCTCGATTTATGAAGAGCTGAAAAAAGAAATCAATGAAGGAAAATATCCAGTTGGGCAACCTTTTTTGACTGAACCGGAACTTCAAGAAAAATACGGAGTAAGCCGTATTACAGTTCGTCATGCCTTGCAACTTTTAGTAGATGAAGGTTTTATCAAAAGAATTCATGGTGTAGGTACAATTGTACTCAGTACGAAAGAATTACTGCAATTACAAACCCTTCTAAGTTTTTCGGAAGAAAATAAACTGCAGTCCAATCATTCAGAGTTAATTTCTTTAAATACATCTTTGGAAGCAAATGAGGTGTTGTGTAGTAAGTTAGATTTGCCAAAAGGAGCGGAGGTCAGCAAACACGAACGCCTTCGCTACGTGGATGATCAATGTATTGGATTTCAACGAGTATATTGTCCATCATACATTGATCTAAAAGAAAAAGATCTTGCTGACAAACATGCATCACTTTATCAAATTATGCGTAGTCAAGGTTTTATAGTAACAACAGCACAAGAAACCATTGAGTCAGTTGTGTCTGATGAAGAACTCTCCAACTTATTAAAAATTGAAATGAATACACCACTTTTATATGTCGAGCGTCTGACTAAAGACCACAAAAATCGCTTAGTTGAATATGCTGAAATTTATTATCGTGGGGACCGCTATCGCTATCATGTTCAACTGAAAGTACCATAGAGGGAATACAAAGTTGTACTGATCATTACGAAGTCTAAAATGCATTTAGGGCGGATAGAATGTTTCTATTCGTCTCTTATTTTGTGAAAATGAATTTTCCGATCAACAAACTGAAAAAAAGTATTTGACTTTTTTTCAGTTTGCGTATAAAGTAATAAACAACTTAATGAAACAGACATCGAAAAGAAGAGTAGCAAGGTTTCTTCGTTTTAAGAGAGTCTCTGGCTGGTGAGAAGAGACAACAAGGACTTGTGAACCACATCTTGGAGTCGTTTTTCTGAATCGAGTAGGAAAGACCGGGAGTGCCCGTTATAGCAGCAGTCATTGTTTGATGACTTTCTGAGATCAGTTGCTGTGAAGCACTGATAAACAAAGGTGGAACCGCGTTGATAACGTCCTTTAGCTGTAATGGCTAAAGGACTTTTTTTATTTAATGGCGGTATCAGCAAATCCATCAACTGACTGCATGAGGTTTTTTCTGTGAAGGAAAAACAAATTGAGGTGGAACCACGTATTAAACGTCCTCTGGCATTAGGCCGGAGGGCGTTTTTTGTTGGGCGCCTTTCATTTTAATGATTTTAATCAAGTGGAAACACGGCAAGATGGTGCTTGGTGATTGTAAATCAAGCAAGCAGTCATTGCCGCAAAATCAAGGAGGCAAAAAGAAATGATCGATTATTTAGTAAGTGTGATGCCGCAACTGCTTTCTGGGGCAGGGATCACAATCAAATTGTTTGGATTAACGTTAATAGGATCGATTCCATTAGGGATCATCTTGGCTTTTATTCTTGCTAGTCGACTACGGATCTTGAAAGCAATCGTGCAAGTGTATGTCTGGCTGATGCGAGGAACGCCTTTACTGTTACAACTGATCTTTGTGTTTTATGGTCTGCCGATCCTGAACATTGTCTTTGATCGGTTTGAAGCAGCACTGATTGCCTTTATTATCAATTATGCCGCTTATTATGCCGAGATTTTTCGGGGAGGGATCCAATCAATCCCTGCAGGGCAATACGAAGCAGCAAAAGTTCTGCGCCTAGCACCTTTACAGACGATTCGCAAGATTATCATTCCGCAAGTAGTCAAGATCACGCTTCCTTCAGTAGGGAACGAAGTG
Organism: Enterococcus sp. ARL09-542; assembly: GCF_005234805.1. Lineage (NCBI taxonomy): Bacteria > Bacillati > Bacillota > Bacilli > Lactobacillales > Enterococcaceae > Enterococcus > Enterococcus sp. ARL09-542. The sequence continues at coordinate 79,544 of NZ_QPQX01000008.1, read as the reverse complement.
ATCAATTTAGTAAAAGATACTTCGCTTGTCTATATTTTAGGTTTGTCAGATGTTATGCGTATCGGTAAAATCGCAATGGAACGAGACAGCACGTTGGTACCATTACTGGGCGTTGCGCTGATTTACTTAATGATGACTGGTATTTTTACACTGATTTTGAAACAGTTAGAAACAAAACTCGATTATTACCGTTAGGAGGCGTAGGAACATGTTAGAACTGAGACAAGTATCAAAAGCATTTGGCGACAAGCAGGTTATCGATCGCTTAGACCTGACAATTGAAGAAGGCAGCATCCTAGCGGTAGTCGGACCTTCTGGCGGTGGAAAAACAACCCTGCTGCGTACCCTGGCTGGATTGGAGACCATCGATTCAGGAACTTTTTTACTAGATGGACAACCTTTTGATCCCACGGATACGAAAAAACAAGAACAAGTAGTCGGTGTCGTTTTTCAAGACTTTCAGCTATTTCCGCATTTGTCGGTATTCGATAACATCACACTGGCACCAAAAATGGTATTGAAACATGACAAAGCTAGCTATACCGAAAAAGCTGTTGCTTTGGCTAAACAGTTGGGATTATCTGAACTTTTAACGCAATATCCTTACCAACTTTCAGGAGGGCAACGCCAACGGGTAGCGATTGCGCGGGCGATGGCGATGGATCCGAAAGTATTGGCGTATGATGAACCTACGAGTGCATTAGATCCAGGTCTGCGCCAGCAAGTCGAAAAACTGATCTTAGATTTGAAAAAAGAGGGCGTTACTCAGATCGTGGTTACCCATGATTTGGTTTTTGCAAAAAATATTGCCGATCAATTATTAGAAGTTGAAGGGAACTAAGGAGGAAGAAAAATGAAAAAAATTGGATTAACGTTGTTAGCCGGAGCCAGCTTATTACTTTTTGCTGCATGTGGCAACAGTAGCGAGAAAGCAGAAAGTGCTGCAGACAAAGAGGAAGTCATCGTTGGGTTGGACGATACCTTTGTACCGATGGGCTTTCAAGATGACCAAGGGGACATCGTTGGTTTCGATGTTGACCTAGCAAAAGCCGTTTTTGATTTAACAGGAACCAAAGTCAAATTCCAAGCAATCGACTGGTCGATGAAAGAAACAGAATTAGATAATGGTACAATCGATATGATTTGGAATGGCTACACAAAAACAGAAGCCCGGGAAAAGAAAGTATTATTCAGCGATACTTATATGGAAAACAAGCAGGTTCTAGTAACTGCCAAAGACAGCAACATCACTTCATTTGATGCAATGAAAGACAAAGTTCTAGGGGCACAAGAAGGATCCTCTGGCTATGATACCTTCAACAATCAACCAGAAGTATTGAAAGACATTGTCGCCGATAATGAAGCAACTTTATATGCTAGTTTCAACGAAGCGTTTATCGATTTGGAAAATGGTCGGATCGATGGTCTTTTGATCGATCGGGTCTACGCGGAGTACTATTTGACTCAGACGAAAAAAGCGGACGATTACAATGTTATTGAAAGTCCCTTCAAAGCCGAAAATTTTGCAGTAGGAGTACGAAAAGACGATCAAGCATTGGCGGATAAAATCAATGAGGGATTAAAGAAACTGCAAGAAAATGGCACATTTGCTGAGATTTCCGAAAAATGGTTTGGAGAAGATGTTTCTCCTGAATAAATGAAAAACGATTGACGGCGACATAAGCCACAACAAAAACGATCACAGTAGCTACCTGGCATGAAGCGATTGATGAACAGGTGCAAGGTAGCTTAACTGTAGTCTTACTAAAGAGATTTTTAAGAAGCATTTCTTGTCTTTTCTCCTTTAGATCGTCTTTGTTTGATGGATTTATGGAGCGGTCTTTTTTTCATTAGTGGGATCTTTTATTTCTAGTAGTAAACTTTCTGACAGGAAAACTTTTGTTCGCCTTCTTTTTTCGTTATAATAGGTAGAGACGAAAAGAGGGATAAGAATGGCGCAAAAAAAACGCGCGAAGAAACGCAAAACAAAAAAACAACAAAAACAACAAGAGAAACTGATTCTAGTCGGCATCGGCTTGCTTTTCATCTTGTTTTCGATCTTTGGTTTTTTCCACTTAGGCTTTTTAGGAACGCTGATCGCTAACGGCTTTCGTATCATTGGAGGCAATACGTATCAAGTGCTTTGTCTCGCATTGGCCGTTTACGGGGGATGGTTGGCAATCAAGACCACAGAAGCTCGTTTTACGAGTTTACGTCGAGTGGTTGGCTGTGTGCTGATCTATTTGGGGATCTTAGTGATCCTGCATGCGCATTTATTCAATAATGTCATGAATGAATCGCCGAATGTCTTGCAGACGACTTGGTCGACATTGCTGGATGATATTCGCCGCAGTCAAGTTTCACAAAATGTGGGAGGAGGCATGGTCGGCGCATTCTTCTATCGCGGAACCTATTTCCTTGTATCCCAGATCGGCAGTTACATTTTAGCTGTCTTGATGATCATGATCGGGGGCTTTTTGTTCAGTAAGATGAGCAGTCACGAGTTGTTGGAGCATCTGCAGCACGCTGGTGAAAAGGTTCAGCAATGGTTGGAAGGATCACCTGAAAAACAAGCAGCCCGCGAAGAACGAAAAGCGCAAAAAGCTGCTGAAAAAGCAGCGAAAAAAGAAGCAGAGCGTTCTGCTGTTTTGGCTGAGATCAAAGAAAAGAATCAAGTCCGTCCCTTCACGGAAGAAGAGCGAGCAGCCCAATCAGAACCAGATTTGTCGGAAATCGAACCAGAGCAGTTAAGTTTTGTGCCAATCGATCATTTTCAAGAATTGCCCAAAACACCGCCAGCTGCATCATCCTCTCCGGCTTCGGCACAGGAGAAAAAAGAAAGCGTTGAAGAAATGGAAGATGATGGCGAAGTATTGGAATTTGAAATTTCCGAAGAAGCAGAAAATCGCGACTATGAGTTGCCGTCCGCTGAATTGTTGGACTCGATCCCTGCAACCGATCAAAGCAGCGAGTACAAAAAAATCGAACAAAACATTGGTGTTTTAGAAAAGACTTTCCAAAGCTTTGGCGTCGATGCCAAGGTGGTAAAAGCTAGTTTAGGACCAGCAGTAACTAAATTTGAAGTACAGCCAGCAGTCGGAGTCAAAGTCAGCAAAATCGTTGGCTTAACAGATGACATCGCACTGGCACTAGCTGCTAAAGATGTACGGATGGAAGCACCGATTCCTGGGAAATCACTGATTGGGATCGAGGTGCCTAACAGTGCTGTCAGCATGGTTTCCTTCCGAGAGGTGATTGAAGCACAGCCGGATCATCCCGATAAGTTGTTAGAAGTCCCTTTGGGTAGAGATATTTCTGGCCGTGTCCAAACGGCCGATCTAACGAAAATGCCTCACTTACTGATTGCAGGATCTACTGGTAGTGGGAAATCCGTTGCAATCAACGGTATCATCACAAGTATTTTGATGCGGGCAAAACCCCACGAAGTCAAATTGATGATGATCGATCCGAAAATGGTTGAATTGAATGTCTATAATGGCATTCCTCATCTATTGACTCCGGTAGTGACGAACCCTCGGAAAGCAGCGCAAGCGTTGCAAAAAGTGGTTAAAGAGATGGAAGAACGGTATGAGAAGTTCGCTGCGACAGGAGTTAGAAATATCACAGGATACAATGAACTAGTGATCAATAAAAATTTAGAAGATGGTGAAAACCGACCAATCTTGCCATTCATCGTTGTCATTGTTGATGAATTGGCTGACTTGATGATGGTCGCAAGTAATGAAGTAGAAGATGCGATCATTCGTCTAGCTCAAATGGCGCGGGCTGCAGGGATCCATATGATCTTGGCGACACAACGTCCTAGTGTGGATGTCATCACAGGAATCATCAAAGCCAACGTACCTTCAAGAATGGCGTTCGCCGTTTCCAGCGGGGTCGATTCCCGGACAATCATTGACAGCAACGGCGCGGAAAAACTTCTTGGACGAGGCGATATGTTGTACTTGCCTATGGGTGAGAATAAACCAATCCGGGTGCAAGGAGCCTTTATCTCAGACCACGAAGTAGAACGGGTCGTGTCGTTTGTTACCGAGCAGCAGGGAGCGAATTACGAAGAGAAAATGATGGTTACCGAAGAAGATACGGCAAGTACCAGCAGTGGTCAACCACAGGATGAACTATTTGATGATGCCAAAGCATTGGTGATCGAAATGCAGACGGCAAGTGTCTCTTTATTACAACGCCGCTTTCGGATTGGCTACAATCGGGCAGCCCGTCTTGTTGACGAATTGGAAGACCAAGGGGTCGTAGGTCCTTCAGAAGGCAGTAAGCCTCGGAAGGTGCTGATCGAAGCAGCAGCCGAAGAAGTGCCGGGTTTTGATGAGTAACGTGCAAGTCCTCTTTTTGAGAGAGAATCAATGACTGGAAAGGCGAGGAAAGAAATGAAGCGTAAACATATTTTATATCGTGATGTGGCAGATAAAATCAAAGAAGACATCATGTCCGGACACTATCCTGTTGGTTCTTTTCTACCGACAGAAACCGAATTAGAAGCAGCCTTCAATGTGAGTAAAATCACGGTACGCAAAGCAATCGAGCTATTAGCAGCAGATGAATATGTCGAAAAGCGCAGTGGACGCGGGACCACGGTTTTAAGTAATCGACCTTATAACAAGTTGTCTAAAGGGACAACTTTCAGCCAGTTATTAGAAAAAACCGGCAAAGAATATACCAAGAAAAATCTTGATTTTAACCTAGTCGAGCTCGCAGAAGATCATCCAGCTTCTGCTTTGATGGGCAGAGAAGTCATGCGTTTGCGGCGCATGTACTATTTTGACCATCAACCATTTATTTATTATGAATATCATTTGCCCAAATTGTTAAAAGGCCTTGCCATGGAAGAATTGGAAGAAAAATCACTGTACCGTATTTTAGATGAACATCGGATGGTGATCGATACCTTTGAAGATTCATTTGCAGGACTGACGTTGAATGAGGAACAACAAAAATTTCTGATCACACCAGAGATTTCCGCTTTAAAGCGCGTCCGTCGCTCTTATGATCTGCATGGAGAAGTGGTAGAATATACAGAGGGCATCTATAATACAGCATTGCATCCTTATGTGATCGAGTTTGAAGCCTAATCTCTTGATTAGGCTTTTTTTACAAGAAACAGCGAACATAGGATCATAAATGTTAGAAGGAGTGAGTGTTATGAAAACCATCGCCTTTATCGGGGCCGGAAATATGGCAAAAGCAATTATCAAAGGATTGATCCAATCGGAACTATATCAACCAAAGGAAATTTTAGTCTACAATCATCGGTATGAACCGACACTTAAACAGTTGGAACAAGATTTAGGGATCACCCCTACATTAGAACTTTCTGAAGCCGCAGCTGCTTCCATTTTGATTTTAGCTGTCAAACCGTTTGTGTTTCCTAAATTATTGGAGGATCTAAAAGCGCAATTAAATGAACAACAGTTAGTTGTATCGATCGCAGCAGGCGTTACGATTGCGCAGATGGAAGAAGTTTTGGGTCAGCGCAAGATCGTTCGAGTGATGCCGAATACTCCGGCACTAGTCGGAGAAGGGATGACGTCTATCAGTAACAATCCGCATGTGACCGTAGAGGAAGTTGCAGAAATCCAAAAATTATTTGAAAGCATGGGAAAAGCAGCTCAAGTGCCTGAATCCATGATCGATGCTGTGATTGGGGTCAGCGGTTCTTCCCCAGCATATACCTATCTGTTCATTGAAGCATTGGCCGATGGCGCAGTCGCCGAAGGAATGACCCGCCAAATGGCCTATGAATTTGCTGCTCAGGCAGTTTTAGGCGCTGCGAAGATGGTGCTGGAGACCAAAGAACATCCTGGTGTATTAAAAGACAATGTCAGTTCTCCTGGTGGTACGACCATTCAAGCCGTAAAAACACTGGAAGAAAATGGCTTTCGTGCTGTGGTGATGAAGGCTGTTCATGCAGCTGCCGAAAAGAATCGTCAAATGTCTTGATTAAAATACTTATATTGAAACTGCTTGAGTATGAAGGAGAGAAGGAGTAAAGAGTCTATGAAAGAATTATTGATTTTTGATTTGGACGGATTGCTGCTAGATACGGAAAGAGTCTATCATGAAGGCTGGTTGGCACTTTTTGAAAAGTACCATCTACCGATCACATCAGCAGATATCGTTGCTTGGCGTGGGCAAAGTTGGCAACAGACAGCAACCTTACTAGCGAAAAAAGTTGGTGGTCTTCAACGTGTGGAGGAACTTCGGCAAGAACGAGAAGGGTACATTGAAGACCAATTGCTCAATGGAAACTTGCAGCCAAAACCATTTGCTCGTGAGACATTGGCTCTGGCACGAGAAAAAGGGTTAAAGACAGCATTAGCCACTTCTTCGATGGCTTTTCGAGGTGAAAAACTACTGGATCATTTTGAATTGCAGAATGCATTTGATTTCAAGACATTTGGTGACGATGTCCCAGCACACAAACCAGATCCGGCTCCCTATTTGCTGACATTGAAAAAAGCAGCACGAACCTCTGAATCAGCTTTAGTTATGGAAGACTCATTGCCAGGAGCTACCGCGGCAACTCGGGCAGGAATTCAAGTGGTGTTGATACCGGATCAAAGTTTCACTCACCATTTTTCAGCTGATGAAAAAGCAGGTTTGAACCTTTATGCCGAAACGACTTCTCTTGAGTACGTTTATCAACTATTGGCCACTGAGCAGTTGACAAACTAGAACAGGCACCATTGATCGTATCAAGGGAAACGGTCAATGGTGCTTTTTTTATGATTGCTTTTAGCAAACAAATTGTTCGTCTGCCAAAAGCAGTCGTGTTAAAGTTAAAGAAAAGATTAACAATAAGGGAAATTACGCGAAAAGTAAAGGGGTTTCATTTTGACAAATGGTACTTTTTGTCAAAAGGCTGATATCAAGGGAATCATTCCCATTGGCGGCGTACAAAAAACGTGGTAAATTATCCTTCGACGAAGAAAAGTGGGGGAAAGAAAATGAACAAAATCAAAAACGTGTTTTATTTATACAAATTAGACTGGAAACGAATTTTTAGTAATCCGATTTCCGCTTTTTTGATCATTGCTTTGATGATTTTGCCCTCGCTTTATGCGTGGTTCAATATCAAAGCATTATGGGATCCATATGGAAACACTAGTGAACTGCCCATTGCGGTTTACAGCGCGGATAAAGGCGCAGAATTCCAAGGGAAAGAGCTATCGATTGGGAATGAAGTGATCGACTCTTTACATGAAAATAAACAGTTAGGTTGGCATTTTCTAGATTCTAAAAAAGAATTAGTGGAAGGGGTCAAATCAGGTAAATATTACGCGGGAATTTACTTGCCTGCTGATTTTTCAAAAGATCTGGTCAGTTTTACCAGCGGTACGATCGTTAAACCGAAAATTGAATACTACAGTAACCAAAAAATCAATGCTATCGCACCTAAGATTACTGACAAGGGAGCAAGCAGTCTCCAAGAACAGATCTCAAAGAACTTTATTGAAACTGCTAGTTCTACATTAGTCAAAGTGTTCAACGAAATCGGGTATGATATTGATTCAAATCTAGTTAGTATCAATAAAGTCAAAAATATGATTTTAGAGACCGATGGCAATCTTGACACCATTGATAGTTACACGAAGCAAATTGTTGATTTGCATGACAAGTTCCCGGAAATCAAAGACAAAATCGCCAAAGCCGAAGAATTTACGGATTATATTCCTCAGGTCGATGAAATGGGGGATAAACTGATCGCATTGAATGACAAGCTGCCAGAATTAAAAAAACAAGCTAGTGTCATTCTGACATTGCAGAAAAAGATCCCTGAGATCCAAAATGCCGGCAAGCAATTAAAAATGATCGATGATGATTTTGATTCTATTGCTAGTACAATGACAGATGGTATTGATACAGCTAAACAAGGACTGCAAATCATTGATCAAGTACAAACCGCATTGCCAGAAATCCAACAATTAGGGGACCAAGCAACAGACTTTGCCTCAGCGACGAAAGAAGGTGCCCAACAGTTACAAGATGCGCTACCAAGTATTTCTAATAGTGTTCAAGTAACGATTGATTCCATCAGTCAAGTCGCTACCACGACAGTTAGCTTAACGAATACAATCAAACAAGCAATTGCTGACAATCAATTGACCGACCAAGAACGGGAAAACATCCAAAAGGTCATCAGTGATTTCCAACAAAATATTCAACGGCAACAAGCAGCGCTGGATGGCTTGATTACTTTCTTAACGAATCTTCAAAACTCAGGCAACACATCCGATTTATCAGGGATCATTAATCAATTGACGAATGCAAAAAGTCTCTTGGGGGATCTTTCTTCGCGGCTAGATCATTTAAGCGAATTGGTCAAAAATGGGAATACAGAGGCTATTACCGACTATTTAACTGAAGTCAACACTGCTGCACAAAATGTTACGGATCTTTTAAAAGGCATTAATGTGACGAATATTACCGATACCATCGACAATGTTTTGTCTAAATTGATCACCACCATCACCACAGCTCAAGATGTATTGAAAAAAGCGCAAGCCATTGACTTCAAGTCTTTATTGGCATCAACCAAAAATGTGGTCAGCAATGCTATCAGTATCTTAGAAAAGTATCAAAAAGAATTACCTGCTATTAAGCAAGAGTTGCATGATGCCAATACGATGCTCAATGGTCACATGGATGAGATCGTCGCAGCCATCAACAAAGGGGCCGATCTTTACAACAATGAACTGCCAATCGTTGAAGATAAGTTAGGGATTGCGGCTGGTTTCTTACAAAATGACTGGCCAACCATCAAAGCTGAAATCACTTCGACCATGAACATGGTTGATGAGAAACTGCCAGATGTAGAAAAAGCATTGAATGCGGCAGTTGATTTGATCAATAATGATTGGCCAAATATCAAAACAGGCATTCATAAGGCAGCCAATGCGATTCGCAAAGGTGAAAGTGAAGTTGATCTAGGCGAGATCATCAAGTTGTTGAAGCTTGATGCAACTAAAGAAGCGGATTTCTTCAAACAACCAGTTGAATTGCAAACAAATGACATCTATCCGATTGCCAACAATGGTTCTGCCAGCACTCCATTCTATACAGCGTTGTGTTTATGGGTCGGGGCGTTATTGTTGTCAAGTGTGGCTACAACAGAGTATCATTTAGAGAAGAAAGATAAAGAACGCTTTACGCAACGAGAAACATTCGTTGCTCGAATGCTGACTTTCCTAACTATGGCCATTGCGCAAAGCTTGATCGTTACACTAGGAAATATGTTCTTATTAGGAGTAGATGTTCATAATCCGGTATACAGCGTCTTGTTCGCATTACTCGTTGGACTAGCATTTATGATGATCGTCTACGTCTTAGCCGGACTGTTTGGCAATGTCGGGAAAGGGATCGCGATCATTATCCTTGTTCTATCGATTTCTGGTGGGGGCGGAAATTATCCGATCCAAGTCTCTGGTAAATTTTTCCAATTTATTAATCCGCTGTTACCATTCACCCATGCAGTCAATCTGTTAAGGGAATCAGCCGGCGGGATCTATTGGCCAAACGCCATTCCTCAGTTGATTATTTTGTCACTGTTGTTTATTGTATTTGGCATCATAGGAACATGGGCTTATCCTTATCTAACAGATGTAACTAAGAAACTAAATAATGTCTCGAAAAAGAGTCATTTTTTCCATTAAAAAATCAAGAGCAGATAGGGCACGATGTTCTATCTGCTTTTCTTGAATTTTCTTGCGAATTCTGATAAAAAGAAGAGGGAGTTTGTTCAAATTTTTCATGCCATTTTCATTGACTTTTGTCGGTTTCAGGAGTAGCATACAGTCTTGTTAATTCAGTAATTATCAAAGAAATTTTGTATGTGCAATTATGATCTTTTTCATGAAAAAAGGAGTGTAAGAAAGTGGAATATTTGAAACGTTTGTTGGTCGGACGTCCATTGAAATCCGCGGAGAATGATGAACAAAAATTGACAAGGAAAGCCGCGTTGGCTTTGTTATCTTCGGATGCATTGTCATCGATTGCTTATGGGACCGAACAAATCGTTGTTGTCTTAGTTGCTTTGTCAGCTGCTGCTATCTGGTATTCACTACCGATCGCCGCATTCGTTATTATCTTGTTGATTTCATTGACCTTATCCTATCGTCAAATCATTCATGCGTACCCTCATGGTGGTGGGGCGTATGTCGTTAGTAGTGAGAATTTGGGCAAGAATGCAGGTTTGATTGCTGGCGGCTCTTTATTGATCGACTACATGCTGACTGTTGCCGTTTCGGTATCGGCTGGGGCAGAAGCGATTACTTCTGCCGTACCCGCTCTATATGGGCATCAGGTGGGTATCTCGATCACTATTGTTTTACTGATCATGATGATGAACTTACGGGGGCTACGAGAATCTGCGAGTTTCTTGATGGTTCCTGTATACACCTTTATCGCTGTGATCACGATCTTGATTCTTGTAGGATTATTTAATATTATCACTGGGGTACAGCCATTAAATGCCACAGCCTTACCAGGTGCTGTTGTGCCAGGGGTTTCTGTCGCATTGATCTTACGCGCTTTTTCTTCTGGTTCTTCTTCATTGACAGGGGTAGAAGCAATCAGTAATGCCGTGCCGTTTTTCAAAAAGCCGCGAGCAAAAAATGCAGCTGCAACATTGACGATCATGGCTGCGATCCTAGGTTTCTTCTTTGTGGGGATTACATTCATCAACTATTGGTATGGAATCGTTCCAGAAGCAGAAGTAACGGTCCTTTCGCAAATCGGAGCTGCGATCTTCGGTCACGGATTCATGTATTACGTTCTGCAGTTCGCAACGGCTTTGATTTTAGCAGTTGCAGCGAATACTGGATTCTCCGCATTCCCAGTGTTAGCCTATAACTTAGCGAAAGATAAGTATATGCCTCATATGTATCAAGATCGGGGAGACCGCTTGGGTTATTCTAATGGGATCATTACGCTGGCAGCAGGTTCGATCGTTCTATTGTTCATTTTCCAAGGATCGACGGAACGGTTGATTCCACTTTATTCGATTGGCGTGTTCATTCCCTTTGCGCTCTCACAAACAGGAATGGTAGTTCGATGGAAGAAAGCTGGTAAAGGATGGTTCTTGAAATCATTGGCCAACATCGTCGGAGCGTTGATTTCTTTTGCGATCATTGCGATCTTGTTTGTTTTTCGTCTAGGTGACATCTGGCCATTCTTTATCATCATGCCAATCCTACTGTTTGTCTTTTATAAGATCCATGATCATTATAAGAAAGTCGCTGAGCAGCTACGTTTGGAAAAAGAAGTGGCACTCCACAAATATGATGGCAATACCGTTATTGTATTAGTAGGAAATGTGACCCGTGTAAATATCGGGGCTTTGAATTATGCACAATCCATCGGAGATTATGTAGTTGCAATGCACGTATCTTTAGATGAAGATGTCAAGAAGGAAAAAGAAATCGAACAAGAGTTCAAACAAAATTTCCCGGATGTCCGTTTTTCTGTAGTGCATTCTTCTTATCGTTCAATTGAAAATCCAATCATTCGTTATGTAGATCTAGTCAGCAAAAACGCAACGAAACACAATTATACGACGACAGTTATCATTCCACAGTTCGTGCCACGTCGTCGCTGGCAAAATATTTTACACAACCAAACAAGTCTGCGTCTAAGATTCCGTTTATCATGGCGTGAAAACATTGTCGTAGGAACTTACAGTTATCATTTGAAGAAATAGATTAAGTTTTATAATCAAAAAAGACTATCTAACTCTAATATCGAGCGAGATGGTCTTTTTTGTCTTATTTTCAGCGAAGGAATCTTTTACCGCACATCAAAAATGATGAGAGAGTGTGCCTGTGATTCCTAAAAACGTTTAGCTGTAAAACATTTTGATTTTGATGTCTTGATCGTAATTTCCAAACCCTTTGCCAAACAATGTACAACCGCCCATATTTTCAGCCTCTTCTTTTACCTCGACTCTTAAATGCCAAGTATCTTCATAAGCAGGAATATCCTTGATCGTGACGTCTGATAAAGGTTCTCCTTCCATATAAGTCCCATGATCCATGATTCGAATCGTCTTCAATAATCCATATTGATTTAAGTTATCAGGATACCAATCTGGCGTATACTTGCCGCGAATATCGGCGAAGTCACCGGGACTTGTCCAAGTTCCAAGCTCGATGCCATTTAAGCTAAAGGTAATGTCAGACGGCCAATTATTATTAGAAAAAGGGAATTCAGAAGAAATCTCCATGGAAATCTCCATCATCTCTAGTTTCTCATCTAGAGAAAGAAAATTAGGTGACTGGTACTCAACAAACCCTTTCGTAAACCAGAGGATGCGAGCATCCATTCGATTGGGGTCCATAAAAAATTTAGGTTCATCTACTGGACCGATAAAACCAGCAAGCGTGGCTAATCCACAAGTGGGTTCAACCGAATAATTTGTATAATGACCAATTGGAATTGACGTTTCTCTCGTATCGAATGCATTAAAGATTTTTTCTGGAAAATTGATATCGATATGATCGACTCTCAGACTAGATATCTTTCGCTGACCGACACGTTCTGTCTTGATAATTTTTGCTTCTTCTAGTTTTTTGATATGCATCGTGACGATAGCACTGCTTAATCCTAATTCTTGTGCGATTTCTTTCACATTCATTTTGTTTCTTGCAAGTAGTTGAATGATTTTGATCCGTACATTACTAGCTAACGCCTCATAGACGGGCAATGCTTCTTGATTGATTTCTAATTGCATCATTTCACCCCCATTATAGTTATAAATGATTTACTTGAATGTTAACATATTTGTTAATTTGTGTAAATAGGATTATTTATAGTAGTTTTTATTAATATAAATATTAATTAATAGGTATATTATTTAGTTTTATTTAATTAAAATATTGTTGACAGCGATTACAAATAAAGTTATTATTTAGTTGTAAATTGAAAGTGTTTGCAAACGCTGCTTTTATCATTTGTTTTAAATGAATTATTTTAAATGAGGAGGAAGAACAGTAAAAACAGTTTGTAGCAAAATCACATAGGTATTATTTCCTCAAAAATCTTTGTAGAAAGTGACACTTATCATACTTATCTATAGAGGAAGTTTTTGACGCACTTCATAAATCGATTACAAATAATTTAGAGGTTAAATCTGAAAGGATGAAAAAAATGAAAATCAAAAAGTTGCTTTTTTCTGGCGCATTATTGGGTTTGAGCGGTTTGATCTTAGGAGCATGTGGAAATAGTGGTGGTAATGCGAACAATGACAACGGAAAAAAGGAAATCACTTTTATGTTCCGTGGCGGTGAAGATGAAAAGAAAGCCTATGAAACAGCTATTAAACAATTTGAAGAAGCAAATGACGTAAGCGTTAAAATAATTGCAACAGATGCCGATCAGTATGCTACAAAACTGCAAGCCGCAATTTCAGGTGGTAATATGCCTGATGTTTTTTATGTAGAACAAGGGAATTTAATGGCTTATGTAGATAACGGTGTTTTACTTGATATAACCGATCAAATCGAAAATTCCGACTTTGATTTGTCAAATATTTGGGAATATGGAGTGAATAGTTACCGCTACGATGGTGAGAAGGTAGGTGAAGGTGCACTTTACGGACTACCTAAAGATGTCGGTCCATTTGCTTTGGGATACAACAAGGATATGTTCAAAGAGGCTGGAATTGACTTACCCGACACAGACACTCCGTATACATGGGATGATTTTGTCAATGTTTCGAAACAGCTGACAAAAGATAAAGATGGCGATGGAAAAATGGATCAATGGGCAACTGGCTTTAATGTCAATTGGAGTCTTCAAGCATTTGTATGGAGCAATGGTGGAGATTGGATCAATGAAGACAAAGATACAGTGACTGTGGATCCACCAGAATTTGCGGAAGCATTACAATGGTTTGCCGACTTACAAAACGTTCATGAACTAACACCGTCGATCTCTGATGCACAAACCTTGGATACGTATCAACGCTGGATGAATGGCGAAATTGCATTCTTCCCTGTCGGTCCATGGGATATGAGCACCTATGCAGGATTAGATTTCGAATATGATTTGATCCCATGGCCAGCGGGATCAACTGGTAAATCAGCAACATACGTCGGTTCTTTGGGGATTGGTGTAGCGAGTAAGACAGATTATCCAGATGAAGCAGTGAAGCTTGTAGAATACTTAAGTGCTTCAGAAGATGGTCAACAACAATTGGTGGATGCACAGATTCAAATTCCTAACTTGATCGATATGGCAGAAGAATGGGCATCAGATACCGAAAGTGTCCCTACAAATAAGCAAGAATTCTTGGATATTGTTCAAGACTATGGTCGAGCTATGCCAGCAGCAACTACTTATAATGCTGAGTGGTACGATGAGTTTTTCATCAATATTCAACCGGTACTAGATGGCGACCAAACTGCTGCAGATTACGTGAAAGAAGTACAACCGAAGATGCAAGCTAAATTGGATGCCGCACTTCAGCAACAAGAAACGGCAAAATAAGTCACCAGGGCTATGACAGATGTCAAAAGACAGAGAGGTCGAGTACTTGTCAGTTTAAGACACCTCTGTTATAGCCCTAAATATTAGTTGAGAAGGGGCTTTTCGATGGAACAAGTTGAAATAAAGAAAAGAAAATCAAACAAAAGTAGTTTATATGCTAAAGAACATCGGGTTGCTTTTTTATTTGTCCTACTTCCTGTCATTGGGTTTATCTTATTTTCGCTTATTCCGTTAGTTTATTCAGCTTATGCCGCATTTACTGACTGGAATGGGTTGGGACAAATGAACTTTGTTGGATTAGAAAATTTCCGGAAACTATTTAATGACGAATATTTTTATAAAACGATGTACAATACTGTATTTTTGATGTTAGGAATTCCGATTGGCTTGATTCTTTCTTTCATGTTAGCATCTGCATTAAGTCGAGGTATCAAAGGAACGACCATCTTCCGAACAATTTATTATATTCCAGTTATTTCTTCTCTGGCCGCAATTTCTATTTTATGGCAATGGGCTTATAACGGGGATTTTGGATTGGTCAATCAAGTGTTAGCTATTTTTGGGATAAGCGGTCCTAATTGGTTACAAAATCCCTCTACTGTTAAGCCAGCTATCATTATCATGTCTGTTTGGAAAGGATTAGGCTATTCTATGCTTCTGTATTTAGCAGCAATCCAAAGTGTTCCTAAGACATTTTATGAAGCGGCTGAGTTAGATGGTGCTTCATCGTTTCAAAAGTTCCGAAATATTACTTGGCCCATGGTTCGACCTGTTACTTTCTTTTTGGTAGTAACAAATATCATTGGTGGATCTCAAATTTTTACAGAAATCAATATCATGACACCTACAGGTGGACCACAATATAGTAGTGCCACTGTAGTCTGGTATATCTGGCAAAAAGCCTTCAAAAATTGGCAGATGGGCTATGCCAGCAGTATGGCACTGATTTTAGCTATATTAGTATTTGGCATTACAGCATTTCAATTTTATATGAATAATCGTTCAAGCTACAAGTTGGACTAGGAGGAGAAATGATGAAAAAAATTAAACTAAGTAATATGCTCATCGTTTTGATTTTATCCCTTGGAGCTATCATCATGGTGGGACCACTTTTGTGGATGATCTCTACGTCATTAAAAGATAAAGCTGGAGTTTTTCAGTTGCCTCCACAATGGATTCCAAATCCAGTTCGATTTGATGCCTACAAGCGCTTGTCTGAACTAGATACATTATTCTCAGGTATCAAAAACACGGTGATTGTTTCTCTTTCGGTCACCATCATTGGAACATTGACTTCCAGCCTTGCTGCCTTTTCATTTGCAAAATTACGTATGCCTTTCAAGGATGTTTTATTTTTACTTTTGTTAGCAGCGCTTATGATTCCATATCCAGCTGTCATGATTCCACAATTTATGATGTTTTCGAAAATTGGTTGGGTCGATACATTGTTGCCATTGATCATACCAGGCATGTTTGGGAATATTACCATGATCTTTTTCTTGAGGCAGTATCTTTCCAATATTCCTGATTCTATCGTGGAAGCAGCAAAAATCGATGGCGCAGGATACTTACAAACATTTTTTCAGTTAATCTTTCCGTTGATCCGTCCAGCAATTGCTGCACAATTCATTCTCTGGTTTATGGGAGCTTGGAATGACTATTTAGCGCCATTGATTTATCTAAATAGTCCAGAGAAACAGACGTTACAAGTAGTCATTGCTAATTTAAATGCAGCTTATGCGATTCAAACAGATTATCCATTAATCATGGCAGCTTCCGTTGTTTCATTGTTGCCAGTATTAGTCGTATTTATTATTTTCCAGAAGCAAATTATTGAATCCGTAGCGCTTTCTGGTATGAAAGGGTGAAAAAATGTTTATTAAGGCAATGCATTGGATCAATGTGGTCATCCTTTTTATTGAATTGAATATATTATGGCTCCTTGGCTTTATTGCCGGATTTTTCTTTGCTGGCTTAGTCCCAAGTACAAGAGCGGTACTTAAGCTTTTAAATAAGCAGGACCTGTTCACTGGTTATTACTCTTACAGTGAAATTTTTCAAAAATATTGGCAAGAATATATCCGCTCCATCAAAATTTTCCAATGGCGAGTGATTGTTTTTCCAATCCTTTTTTCACTTTTTTATGTTGAATTAGTATTCATTCAGCAAAGTAGTATCATGAGAGCTTATTTCCAATGGCCAATCTTGATCATGATGAGTTATCTCTTATTGGTTCTTTTGAATTTGATTTTAGCGACAGAGATGAGTGGAGACAGTTGGTTGAAAAAAATAGCTTTCTCGCTAGTAAGTCCAATAGTTTTGCCCGGTCGTTCACTAATGTGCGTAGTTATGATCCTCTCTTTTGCAGTTTTGAGCTTGGCTTATCACTGGTTCTTTTTTGTGGCTAGTCCATTGTTCTTTTATGTAGCTAGCAAATGTCTGATTTCAGGTTATCAAAAGAAAGGGTTGTTAAGATCTATATGAAAAGATTTTTCCTTGCTGGAGTGATGCTACTGCTTGCTGGTTGTCAGCTGAAAGGAGCGGAGCAAGTGATTGAAAGACCAGAATATGCAGATGTTAGTGTGCATGACCCATCGATCATTAGAGATAAAGACACATATTATATTATTGGTTCTCATATGCAATTCGCAAAATCAGATGATTTGATTCAATGGAAACAACTCTCAAATTCGGTAGCTGATAGTTCGCTTTTCAATAATATTCGTGAAGAACTTGCTGATGAGTTTGACTATGCTCAAACAGATACATTGTGGGCAAGTGACATTCAGCAATTTAAAAATGGTAAATATTACTTGTATTATTGCTTTTGTCAAGGCTCTTCCCCGCTTTCAGTTTTAGGCGTTGCTATATCTGATTCTATCGAAGGACCCTATCAAAAAGTAAAGTCATTTTTGTATTCAGGAACTTCACCTCAATTTGGGAAAGAATACAATGCCGCAGTTCACCCCAATGTGATTGATCCTCACGTCTTTTATGACAATGAAGAGAAACTATGGATGGTTTACGGTTCTTATTCTGGCGGTATTTTCATTTTAGAGATGGATGATGAGACAGGGTTGCCTAAAGAACAAAATACTTATGGAAAACACCTTTTGGGAGGAAATCATAGCCGCATTGAGGCACCCTATATTCAATATAATTCTGAAACTGGCTATTACTATCTTTTCACCTCTTTTGGTGGACTTGATGCAAATGGGGGCTACAACATTCGAGTTGCTCGTTCAAAGCAGCCAGATGGACCCTATGAAGATATTCAAGGAAATGCGATGAGTGAGGTGAAAGGAAAATATGGCACACAATTTGATGACACAAGCATTCAGAGTTTTGGAACCAAGCTCATCGGAAATTTTTTATATGAAGAAGATGACGGATTAACAAATGCCGGTTATATCTCACCTGGGCATAATTCATCCTACTATGATGAAAAAACAGGAGAATATTTTTTGATTTTTCATACGCGTTTTCCAAATAGTGGAGAAAATCATTCGGTAAGAGTACACCAAATGTATTTTACTGAAGATGGATGGCCTGTTGTCTCTCCTTTAAGGTACAGTAACGAAAAAATAGCTGATTACTCGGATGATCAAATTAGCGGAGAATACAGATTGATCCATTTTGATAAGTTGATTACTGATGATGCAAAAGCACCACTAAAAATCAATTTAAGTAAGGATAAAAAAGTTTCCGGGGCTGTTTCTGGATTATGGAAGTTAGCAGAGGATAATATTTCAAAGGATTCACTACTCATCCTTGACGATATTGAATACAAAGGGAAATTTATTTTTTCTTGGGATGAAAACCAAGGAAAACAAGTGATGACATTTACAGGAATTTCTGAAGAAGGTGTTCCGCTATTTATTGTAGAGAATGAGGGATAAGATATGCTGAAAAAAACAACGAATGATTTGATAAATCCAATTGTGTATGAACGAGCCGACCCTTGGGTCTACCATCATAGTGATGGGTATTATTATTTTACTGGTTCAGTACCAGGTTATCAATCGATTGAAATTAGGCGAGCAAAATCATTGAATGACTTAGAGAAAGCTGAAACAAAAAATGTTTGGCGGGCACATAAAGATGGTCCCATGAGCCAACTCATCTGGGCACCAGAAATTCATTTCATTCAGGGGAAATGGTATATCTACTTTGCTGCTAGTGATCATGGTACGATTCGCAATGAAGTCCATCACCATCGAATGTTTGTTATTGAAAATGAACATGATGATCCATTTGAAGGAAGCTGGACTGAAAAAGGGCAGATTAAGACCCAGTTTGAAAGTTTTAGTTTGGATGGCACGGTATTTTCGCATCGCGAAAGACTTTATTATGTTTGGGCACAACAAGATCCGCGAATCCCAGGGAACTCAAATCTTTATTTGTCAGAAATGAAAACACCTTGGACTCTAACTGGGAAACAGTTATTACTCTCTGTTCCAGAATTTGAATGGGAAAAGATTGGTTTTATGGTTAATGAAGGTCCAGCAGTGATTACTAGAAATGGGAAGATATTCATTACTTATTCAGGAAGTGCTACCGATGAAAACTATGCGATGGGTTTGCTTTGGGCAGATGAAGATAGTGATTTATTAAATGGTTTTTCTTGGCATAAAAAAGCAGAGCCTGTTTTCAAATCATCTGAGAAAAATAGTCAATATGGTCCTGGGCACAATTCTTTTACTACAGGCTTAGAGGGTGAAGATATTTTAGTCTATCATGCACGACCAGAAAAAAATCAGTCTGGAGATCCTTTGGCAAATCCTAATCGACATGCGATGGCACAGAGCTTCACTTGGGATAAAGATGGCTTTCCTATATTTGGAGAGCCAGTAGCGATAACAAAATCTGAAGAGATGGTGAGTTAGATGACAATCAAAATTCTAAATACAAAATCAGGAACAACGATCAGCAAATATATTTACGGACACTTTTCAGAACATCTCGGCCGTTGTATCTATGAAGGATTATACGTAGGAGAAGATTCTCCTATTCCAAACAAGAATGGGATGCGTACAGATGTTGTGGAAGCTTTGAAGAATATCAAGATTCCAGTTTTACGCTGGCCAGGTGGCTGTTTTGCCGATGAATACCATTGGAAAGACGGTATTGGACCAAAAGAAAATCGAAAAACGATCGTCAATACTCACTGGGGGGGTGTGACTGAAAATAATCATTTTGGGACACATGAATTCTTTGAATTGGTCAAACAACTGGAATGTGAAGCATATGTCAATGGAAATGTCGGCAGTGGGACAGTCCAAGAAATGTCTGAATGGGTCGAGTACATTACCATGAACGGAATTTCTCCAATGGCAGATTGGCGTCGAGAAAATGGTCATGAAGAAGCTTGGAGCATGAAATTTTTCGGTGTAGGAAATGAAAATTGGGGCTGCGGTGGAAATATGCGTCCAGAATATTATGCTGATCTTTATCGTCGGTATCAGACTTACGTTCGTCAATACGGTGATCAAAAAATATACAAAGTGGCTGGCGGAGCAAATGTTGATGACTACCACTGGACAAAAACGTTGATGAAGAATGCCCATTGGCTGATGGATGGATTGAGCTTACATTATTATGTCCATCCCCAAGGGTGGGAGAAAAAAGGTAGTGCGTTAGCATTCGATGAAGCAGAATGGATTATTACCTGTCAAAAAGCTGCGCATATGGATGAATTGATTACGCGTCACAGTGCGATCATGGATCAATATGATCCTGAAAAACGGGTGGGCATCATTGTTGATGAGTGGGGAACTTGGTTTTCTGCTGAACCCGGAACGAATCCAGGATTCTTATATCAGCAAAACACGATTCGTGATGCAATGGTAGCTGCTATCACCTTAAACATTTTTCATAAGCATGCAGAACGAGTGCACATGGCAAACATTGCCCAGACAGTGAATGTTTTGCAGGCAATGATTTTGACTGATGGCGAAAAGATGGTCAAAACACCAAGCTATCATGTATTTGATTTGTACAAAGTCCATCAAGATGCCGAACGCATCGAGAGTCATGGAGCAGCAAGTGAAACGATCACCTACACGGTCTCGAAACAAGCAGATACCCTCCACCTGTCGATCTGCAATTTCGCAGTATCTGGCTCGGAAGCAATTAGTTTTGACTTTGAAACTGCCATTCAAGGAATCAAAGAAGCTTGCTATATTGTGGGGGATAAAATGAATGCACACAATGATTTTGATCATCCGGAAGACGTAGTGATCCAATCATTTGAAGACTACACAACAAATAATAGCCAATTAACGATCAATATACCCGCTATGAGTGTATTGACAATATCTTTGGCGGTGTAATTCAATGACGTGTAAAGGTTGCGATGTCAAGGAAACAGCAGCAACGGTAGATGTAGAAGCGTTGATTGAAGAACAGCTAGCCATCGAGAACGACCTTGCTGCACTTGAAGTCGTTCAGTCCCGTATAAAAATTTGTGAAGCCTGCCCATTTCGGTCCAATCACACCTGTACTAAGTGTGGCTGCTTTTATAAATTTCGGGCAAACCTATCAAAAAAATACTGTCCTGCAGGAATGTGGGCACAAACAGGGCAGAGCATTCAATGACTGTCCTGTTTGTTACGCCATAAGCAGTTATAGAAACTCTAGCCTGGGGTAATCTTAGAGGTAGCAAAGATCAAGAGCAGATAGATTGTTTTTAATGAAAGTGGCGTAATAAGTAAGAAAGAACTAAATAAATATAGAAAAGAATCGATTCTGCTTTCGTTCACTGAAGTCAAACTAAAGTGAATCGATTACTGAGAGGAAGAATCTATGAACTGGAAAAATGGTGTTCATGATCCAACGATCATTGAACGAGACAGCGTTTATTACTTATTTTCAACAGATACGCAACAACCTAAAACGGCAGGAATACCGATCCGGACATCATTGGATCTCATACACTGGCAGTTTGAAAAGCAGGCCTTTCCTCAATTGCCACAATCTGCAAGAGAATGGAGTCAAGCAGAAGGGTTGTGGGCACCTGAAGTGATAGAGTACCAAGGGGAATATCGAATGTACTATTCCGCTTCTACATTTGGCAGTACCACTTCATTTATTGGTCTTGGAACAGCACCGCATCCTTTGGGACCTTGGGTAGATCAAGGAGAAGTTGTGAAAACGCATCGAGGCATCGCCGATCATAATGCCATTGACGCAAATCTTGCTCTAGATCGTATGGGACACCATTGGCTGATCTACGGATCATTTTTTGGCGGGATTTATATTGCACCTATAGATCAAAGCACTGGAAAGTTAGCTGAGAAGGGATACGGAAAAAAATAGCGCAACGACCTGCTTCTGTTGATACTGCGATTGAGGGTCCTTTTGTTTATTATCATCCAGAAACGGATATGTATTACTTATTTGTCTCTTTTGATTCTTTGAATGAAACCTATAATATCCGGGTTGCAAGAGCGAAAGAGATTACCGGTCCCTATACGGATTGGAACGGCCTGTCTCTGTCGGAACAAGAGGCGGTACCGGAGAAAATTGGTGTTAAATTACTAGGGAGTTATCAATTCGAAGAACAGTCTGCAGTCTATGCACCTGGCCACAATTCTATATTCAAACGTTCAGATAATGAATTATTTATTATTCATCATGCACGGAGACAACCTTTTAGTGATGATTTCTTTTTAGATGTCAGAAAAATTTATTGGTTAGATAGTGGTTGGCCGGTCATATCAGCAATTAGTTATGCGAAATCAATTCCTGAAATCCCTATGAAAGAGGACCTCATAGGAACGTGGGAGATTATTCAGTTTACAGCAGAGTCCAGTCTCATTTCTTCAGAATTTGTCATGCTTACAGACATTCAGCAAATGGAGAAGAGCTATTTTTGGCAGGGGCATGAATTTACAGCTTATTATGAGACAGATTCTGAAGAACGTGTCTTGTGTTTATCAGGAATGGACCCGAACGGCATGGGGTTCATCGGAAAAAAAGTCCCAAAAGAAAGTAGGGGGAAGACGAAGCGTACAACTTAAAAGCGACCAAACTTCAGAATGATCTTTGGAGTAGCGATCAGAGCAGTGTTCGAGAAAAAACGACCCCATATCAGTATCAAGTATGGAATGATGGCATACCAGTCGCCCCTCAAGCAAAACGATGGGCGCCAATCCATTTGTATGGATCGAGCCTTGAAACAACCACCTCTAGGATATGATGCGTGATTCCCGATCATCTCAGGGAAAATCGAGAAGCGCATTCACCTGCTTTGAGTGAATTAGTTAATAAATATAGAAAAACAAGCATCCTTCTTGTATGTAAGGATGCTTGTTTTCTATATTTATAAAAGCGCTAAGAAATGGCCTTTATTTCGACGAGCGGCTTGCTGGATCTAACCGACGTTCAATAAAGCCTAATCCTAGGTCGGTGATGATTGCCATCAATGCAGTGGGTAAAGCTCCGGCAAGAATGATTGAAGCGCCATTGGTTGCATTTGTCCCACGGATGATGATATCACCTAGGCCACCAGCACCTACGAAGGCGCCAATGGCAGTGATTCCAATTGCAACGACTAATGCATTACGAATACCTGCCATGATCACGGAGACGGATAAAGGCAATTCGATCATATACAGTCGTTGCCAACTTGTCATGCCCATTCCTTTACCAACATCTAGTGTATTACGGTCTACCTGGCGCATGCCGGTATAGGTGTTTTTGATGATCGGTAAGAGCGAGTAGAGAAAAATCGTCAGAATAACGACATTGACACCTAATCCCATTCCAATCATCAAAATCGAGATCATTGCTAGCGAAGGGATCGTTTGGATGATATTGGCGATGCGGATCACCCAATCGGCCATACGCATCTTTTTAGAAATCCAGATTCCTAGTGGAATACCAACGATTGCAGCGAATAAAACGCCATAGATAGAGATCAGGAAGTGACGAACAAACTGTGCAAAGACATAACCGCCATTTTCCTGAAAATAGGCAATAAATTGTTGAAATAGATTCATGTCATTCATTTCGTCACTCTCCTTCAAAATAATTATTTTCTTGTAAGAAACGTTCTGCGACCACTGTCGGTTCCAACAGGTCATTATCAACTTGATAATTTAGTTGCTGCATTTTTTCAGTGGAGATTGTATCAGCAAGTTTGTTCAAGGCGTCCGCTACTTCTGGTGTGTCTTTGATTAATTTGTCATCGACTACTGGAGCTGCATCATAAGGTGGGAAGAAATTCAAATCATCTTCCAACATTACGAGGTCATAACTAGCGATCCGTCCATCCGTTGAATACCCGAGTACGATATCCATTTTTCCGTTGTCAACAGCATCGTAAACGAGACCGATCTGCATAGGCAAAATGTTTTTGAAAGAAAAGCCATATGCTTCTTGAAAGCCATCATACCCGTCACCTTCACGGGTGATCCAAGCTGTATCGACACCAGCAACCAACTGATCGGCAACGCCTTTTAAATCACTGACTTTTTTCAGATTATATTTTTCTGCAGTGTCTTTTCTGACTAGAAAAACATATGTGTTATCAAAGCCGTAGGAAGGAAACCAGGTCTGATGGTAACGTTTCTCAAATTCTTTTTTTACGGTATTAAAGGCAGCAGTTGGATCAGATTCTGGCTCTAAGCCAAGTGTTGTTGTCAAATCTGTTCCGGTATAACGAGCGGCAGAGATAGACGCATCGCCATTCATCATTGCTTGATGATTGATTGTCGTTGTTGCTAAGTTATTAATGACAGTGGTATTTTTGTCCGTATAATGTTCTACCATTCCTGCTACAATAGCGCCAAGAATCTGAGCTTCAGAAGTGATTCCTCCTGTGATAGCTACGGTGTCTTCATTAGATGTAGAAGCAAGTCCTGGAAAGGAGCAGCCTGAGAGTAAAATAATGATCATGGATAACAAAAGACCAAATTTCGCTTTGATTTTCATTTAGGCATCCCCCTTTAATGCAGCTGGTGTTAGTTTATTCTCAAGTAATCCGAGTAACCAGTCTGCTAAAAGTGCAAAAATTGTCACTGGGATTGTGCCGGCAAAAATCAATGCCGGTTGATAGTTATTCAATCCACTAAAGATCAAGTCTCCAAGCCCCCCTGCACCAATGTACGAAGCCAAGGTTGCCCAAGCTAAGACATAGACTGCTGACAAGCGGATACCTGCCATGATCGTTGGGATCGCTAACGGCAGTTCCACACTAATGATCGATTGAAAGTTAGTCATTCCCATTCCTTTAGCGACATCTCGATAATTCCAATCGACTTTCTTCATGCCAATATAGGTGTTTCGCAAAATAGGCAGCAAAGAATAGATAAAGAGTGCAACAATAGCTGGGACCTTACCGACCCCTAAAATCGGGATCATCAATGCCAACAGTGCCAATGAGGGAACAGTTTGCAAGGCACTAGTCACACCGATCACGATAGAAGCGGCTTTGGGAAAGCGTGTCAATAGAACGCCCAAAGGGACTGCAACGACAATGCCTAGAAATAGTGCGGCAAAGGAGATGTATAAATGCTCAATGCTTTTCGTGACCAATTGGCCGCCATATTCATTAAAGAAGCTTTGCATGGCTAGACCTCCTCTGGTTTTGCGGATTCGATCGCTTCAAGAAGGGAGGATTCCTCGCCCCAAATAACGTCATAAACAATGTCGACTAATGAAGCACGCGTCAAAATTCCTACCAAATGATTCTCAGCATCCACGACTGGCACATATTTCAAACCGCGTTTAAGGATTCGTTGCAACGTATCTCGCAGTAAGGCGGTTTCTTTTACATAGAAAACATCTTTATTAAGAATATCCCCGACACTAGTTACTTTGCCTCGATTGCGGTCGATCGATTCTACATCGATATACCCTTTTAAGACATTGCTATTATCCGTCACTAATAATGTATCTACCCGTTTTTCTCTCATCAGGCGAATCGCTTCTTGTAAAGATTTTTCAGGAGTGATGGCGATTGGTGTTTTGAGCATGACTTCTTTAACTGGTGTGGTGTCTGGTTTTGCTTGCAGAAGGCGGTCTTCACCGATCAATTCTTCAACAAAGGTAGTAGCAGGATTTCGCAGAATATTTTGTGGTGTATCGAATTGGATAACGCGTCCTTCGCTCATGATCACGATGCGGCTAGCTAACTTTAATGCTTCATCCATATCATGGGTAACGAAGACGACGGTTTTACCTAAACGTTCCTGCAAATCTTTGATCAAATCTTGCAGTGAATCGCGAGTGATGGGGTCCAAAGCACCGAAAGGTTCATCCATCAAAATGATATCTTGGTCGGCTGCCAGGGCCCGAACAACACCGATCCGCTGTTGCTGTCCACCAGATAATTCGTGAGGGTAACGATCCAGCATTTCACGAGGAAGTTCCACCAGATCGATCATTTTCTCTGCTGTCTTATTTCGTTCTTCTTGACTGACCTTCAAAAGTTTTTGTACTAATGTAATATTTTCTCGAATCGTCATATGAGGCATCAAGCCGATGCTTTGGATCACGTAACCGATTTGGCGTCGTAATTCTACTGGATTGATATCGGTCACACTTTTGCCATCAATCAGAATTTTTCCTTTGGAGGGGTCTGTCATACGGTTGATCATTCGCATACAAGTAGTTTTACCACTACCACTGGTACCAATGAAACAAATAAATTCTCCCTTTTCAAAGGATAGATTGACATCTTCGACAGCCACTTTGCCGCCTTTATAGATTTTGGATACATGCTGAAATTCAATCATGATTTCACCTCTAGTTTTATTTAGGCGCAGCTTATTTACGCCTAGGGTCTGTAATTAGTATGCCCAAAAGTTTGCTGTTATTCAAATATTCTGCCTTTTTTATTCATATTTGCATATTATAAGCAAAATGTTTGAAACAAATCCAATCGAAATGAAAATCCAATAGGGAATATATGCATTATTCTTCATTTTGATTGTTATTTTTAAATGGGGATGAGTAGACTTTCTTCTTCACTAAAAGTGATATACAACATTTTAATATTAAATTAAAAGCGAACATTGCTGCTACAAGCGAGCATGTATCGAGTCACCAAATACTAAATCGATACATTTCAGATACATTTTTCCTTTAATTTAGCAGCAGGAGGTGTTCCGATGCGGAAAATAATTCTTATTTTGCTTTTTGTTTCAGTAGTCCTTGTTGGTGGTATTACTGGCTGGGCAGTCTATTCTGCAAATAAAATAAATACAAAAGTGTACGAAAAATTGAATCCTTCAGATGAGCAGTATGACTTAGATTACGACCAATTGAAACAAGAACCTTTTAATGTTTTGCTACTTGGCGTTGATACTGGAGAGTTTGGGCGAACGGATTCTGGTCGAAGTGACAGTATGATAGTCGCTCATATCAATTTAAAAAAGAAAGAATACACATTAATGGGAGTTGAACGCGATCTTTTAGTTGATATCGCAGACCAAGGAATGCAGGATAAATTAAATGCGGCGTATGCTTATGGAGGTGCAAGCTGTTCCGTTAAAACAGTAGAAAAAATGTTGGATATTCAAATTCCTTATTTTGTTTCTATTGATATGGGAGATTTTCAAAAGATTCTCAAAGAAGTAGGAGCTGTTCAAGTAGAAAATGAATTTGAGTTTAGTTCTGATGGATTCGATTTTCCTAAAGGTAAACTAACGTTATCTCCAGAAGAAGCACTTTCTTGGGCGAGAATGAGGTATGAGGATCCACGAGGGGACTATAGCAGACAAATGCGGCAACAGTTGTTACTGAAAGGTGTTTTGGAAAATATGGCGCAATTGAACCAAGTCACAAAATGGAATGCATTTATCGATATCTTGACAGATAACATCAAAACCAATCTACCCATTACCAATCTTGTTCTTCATGCGAAGAAACTGATGAAAGAGCCAACAATTATTCATGACCAAGTGATCGGAGAGGAATTGATTCAGAATGGAATCTCTTATCAAACAGTTTCGACAGAAGAGATAGCAAGAGTTCATGATGTATTGACAACAAATAAGGAGGAAAAGCAATGAAAAAGATCCGTTTACTCATAACTGGCTTTATCTTTTTGTTAGTACTTTGCGGCTGTGCACGAATCAGTGAGGAATTTGCTAGAGGAAAAACAGAGAACAATCTGTCCCAGTCCTCCGAGTTAACAAGCAACAGTAGTTCTTCAAGAACAGTGACAAGTAACAATAAGGCTACTACAGAGACTAGTTTGGAAAATATACTAGAAAGCACTACAGAGACAGAGGAGATTCCTTCAAATAAAAAAAGGTCGCTTTGACATTTGACGATGGGCCAGATCCCAGCAATACACCTAAATTATTGGAACTATTGAAAAAAGAAAAAGTGCCAGCTACTTTCTTTTTAGTAGGACAGAACGTAGAGATGTATCCCGAGGTGGTGAAAGCCATCGCAAAGGATGGCCAAACTATCGGTAGCCATACCTATGATCATCAAGACCTCAGCACATTGAACGAATCTGGAATGACTAATGAGATCACGAAGACCGATCAATCTATCAAGAAACTCACAGGCAAAAAACCAGCCTATTTTCGCCGCCATATGGTTCTGTCAATGCAAAAGCTGCAGAATTGATCAATCGTCCCATCATCCAATGGTCTGTTGATTCAGAAGATTGGAAATCTAAAGATGCCCAAATGATCATTGATAAAGTAACGAGTTCTGTCTATGATGGTTCGATTATTTTGTTGCATGACATTCATCCGGAAACCATTGCTGCAGTCCCTGAGATTATTCGTGATTTAAAAAAAGAAGATTATCAATTTGTGTCTTTAGCTACTCTTTTGAATAATCCTTCCAGCAATGAGACTTATTACGGAGAAAATGATCATCGGCCAGCCGGAGGTTAAACATGGATAAACACTATTCAGCAGGCATCGATTTTCTTAGGGCATTTGCGGTTATTGCTGTTATTCTCTACCATTTGCCTCAATATTCTTTTCAAGGAGGAAATCAAGGCGTAACGATTTTCTTTGTTATTTCGGGTTACTTGATGGCAAAGAATGCTTCCTATGCGTATCAAAAAAAACAGTTCTCCTGGATTGGCTTTTATAAGAAACGGATCAAACGGATTTATCCGTTTCTTTTATTCTCCTTACTTATCTTTATTCTGATAGCTGGGAGTATTCAAATCCGAATGCTAGGAAACATCAAAAGTGAACTTCCAAGTTTACTCTTTGGATATAACAACTGGTGGCAGATCCACGAAAAAGTCTCTTATTTTGATCGCTTCGCAAATTCGTCCCTATTTAAACATTACTGGTCTTTGGCGGTGGAATTACAATTTTATCTAGTTTTTCCACTCTTCTTTCTAACAGTCATGCGTTTGTCTAGAAAAAGAGGCTATCAGCTTATGTATCTTCTTACCATTATTTCGATTCTCACCAGTCTGTTATCGCCGTTTTCTATCGCTTATTACAATACCTTTGCTCGACTTTATCCGTTTATAGTTGGCATGTTTGGTTTTTTCAATAGAAAGAACATTAATGATGTCATTTCTTCAAAAAAAGTAACGAAGTTTTGGCTCATCATGAGTTGTTTGACTCTGGCTGTCTTTATTCCGCTGCCTTCGTTTACAGGTAGCTCATTGCTTGTCAGTGTATTAACAATGCTATTACTCGTTTTGATAAATGACAAAGAAGTGGAAAAAAGAACCAAAATCGCCAAATTCCGTCTTCAATATATAGGCAAAATTAGTTATGAATTATATTTGGTTCACTATTCGGTGTTTATTCTCCTAGTGAATATAGCACCTAAGATGAATCCTCTAATTGAATTGGTAGTGGTTCTGATCATGACGGTTCTGATGATTGCTGGCTTTCATTCTTTCATGCATTTAAAAAGAAAAGCAGGACGTTACCTTGGAGCAGGTCTTGTTGCTGTTGCAATCGGAATGATCATTTTTGCACCGACTAACCGTCTGACTGCGGATCAAAACGAATTGAAACAAGAGTTAAGCAGTAATCTGAAAAAGATAGAGAATCAACCCAATCAAAAAGGAAATATCTTATTTATAGGGGATTCTGTGATGCTTGGAGCATATCAAGAATTGGAAGATACGTTTAGTGGGCAAGCAACCGTTGATGCGAAAGAATCACGGCAAATATCTAGTTTGGCAACGATTCTTCAAGGGTATCCCAATTTAGCTGATTATTCGACGGTAGTAATCGGACTGGGTACAAATGGTATTATTTCGGATGAGTCAATCGATGAAATCCTTACTCAATTAAAGGATAAACAGATATACTGGATAACTATCAAATGTCCGGAAGGCTGTCAAGAATCTGTGAATCAAAAATTAGCAGAGCTTCCTAGTCGCTACAAGAATGTCAATATCATCGACTGGTTTAGCCACAGCAAAGACCACCCAGAATACTTTTATGATGATGAAACTCATTTGAATGGGGAAGGACGCAGTGTTTATGCCCAATTAATGAAGTCTGTTCTTTCTAAATAGTGGGACAATGGCTAGGAGAGCGCGTTAAGACAGGAGGAACCATGTATTTACTAAATAAAACAATGAATGGGATTCGGTTATATTATTTGATTTTACTGGGAATCTTATATCTTTCATTTTATCAATCAAGTGTCTATTTTCTTTTCTTTACTAATACTATTTTGGCATATATTCCAATAGAATTAACCTTTCTTGCAATGTATTGTAAAAAAAAGTACATTATAGTGGTAGTTGTGTGTCTCTGGCTTGTTTTTTTACCAAATAATTTTTATCTCATGACAGATCTATTTCATCTTTCTTTATTGACACCTTATGATGAAGTAACATTGTTGATAAGTAAGGATTTAATGAATTGGATCAAACTTTTTCTGATTTTGTTGGCAGTGATGCCTTCAACAATTTTGGGCTGCTGGAGCATTGACAAGATTGCAAGAATATTAGTAGAGAAATTAACCATTGGTGTCTACCCAGCGCTTTTGATTGCGTGTCTTTTATTTATGGATTCTATTGGGATTTATATTGGGCGATTTACCCGTCTTAATAGTACAGATATTTTTGTGCGTCACAATCAAGCGCTTCAAAAAATTTTCGCTGATTTTGAAGATATTGACAATCGATCGATCGTACTTTTACTTTTGCTCTATCTTTTTTTGTGCGGTATCATGATCGGCTATCAGCTTATAAAACAGCTTCTTTACAAAAATTGGGAAGAAAGTGTGAAATCAAATGGATGTACTCATAGTAGAAGACAATCAAGCCATAAATAACCTGCTAGTAAAAAGCCTCGCAAAAAAAGGCTATCGAACGATCCCGATTTTTGATGGCAAAAGTGCCGCAGATTACATTGAAAATCATGAGGTGGATCTGATTCTTTTAGATATCATGTTACCAGAAATAAGTGGGGATGAATTAATAGACTATTTTGTCGAATTTGATATCCCAGTTATCTTTTTAACTGCCAAGAATACCTTGCATGATAAAGTGCGAGGATTAAAGTTAGGTGCAGAAGATTACATTACGAAACCTTTTGAACTAGAAGAATTATTTGCTCGAGTTGAAACAGTACTTCGCAGAAGGAAAAAGAGTTCTGTTTCTGAGATAAATTGGCACAACATCCGTATTGAAGACGAGAAGAGAAGTGTATTTTTTAACAATGAGTTGATTGCATTGACGCCTAAAGAATATCAATTGTTCATTTATCTCGTTCAAAATCGCGGAATTATTTTAGAGCGAGAAACGATTTATCAACGAATTTGGGAATCGCCAAGTGAGCCAGATAGCAGAACTCTTGATTTACACATTCAGCGGATCAGAAAGAAACTGCATTTGGAAAACGAGCTGCGAACGATTTATGGTGTAGGGTACTTATTGGAGGAATAAGATGAAATATGCGACAAAAGCATTCTATTGGCTGCTATTCTTTTTTTTACTTTTGTATTTAGGGATCAGCACCATCAGTTTGCGGATCATCGCTCAACATGCAATCAATCAGGAATATGATCAAGCACTAGCTACCCAAAAAAGTGCTGCGATACTATTTGCAGCCAAAATTGAAGATCAAGAACCTACGAAAGAGCAGTTACGGAATCTAAGTGATATAGTCAAGAGCACGGTAAAGAATGATTTTGAAATTTTGGATAAAGAAGGAAAGAGTGTGTATGCCAGTACAACTGACTTTCCAAGCATAACAGAGGTTGTTGATTACGATTCAATTAAGAAGAACACAATCAACATTAGCCCAATCATCACAATCAAACAAGAGAAGTTTTTATTTACAAGCTCGACAATTGGAACGACAGACTATTATTTGGTGTCTAAGCAGAATCTAATCACTTATCAAAGTATTCTGAAGAAAGCAAGTCATTATTTTCGAATGATTTTATTTCTTTTGCAGATCGTTTTGATTCCAATGTCGTGGTTTTTATCAACCCTCATCACTAAACCGATTCAAAAATTGATTGATCGCGCAACAGAGATTGCAAAAGGGCAAACAACAAAGCCTTTCGTTGTTGAAAAACGTGGAGATGAAGTTGAAAAGCTTGCCAACAGCCTAAACGACATGGCCAATAAATTAAATCAAGACATAGAACAAATCAGTCAGGAAAAAGAAAAGCAAGAATTATTTGTCTCAAGTTTATCCCATGAAATTTCTACCCCGCTAACGTCGATCATCGGCTATGCGCAAATGTTGCAGTGGGAGGATCTAAAGGAACCTTCTTCGGAATTTGTCGATTATATTTTAGAAGAAAGTTTCCGCTTGAAAAGCCTATCAGAAGATGTTTTGCGTTTATTGTACTCGAAGAAAAATGAAATGAATCTCGAAGCAATATCGACAGACCAGATTGACTCTTATATTACTCAATTTGTCTCTGGATTAGATGAGCGGATCCTTTTGCAGATGACTCTTCAAAAGGCCACCATACGAATGGACTTTAACCTATTTAAATTAGTCATTGCAAATATATTTTCTAACGCATTAGATGCGATGAAGGATAGGAAAGAGATGTGCATCACTGGCTACAGTAATGAAGGACGATATTATTTTATACTGAAAGATACTGGTCAGGGAATTCCCGAAGAGATTATTGATCAAGTCACTGATGAATTTTTTACGGGGGATGTCACTAGAAATTCTGGGCATTTAGGCTTAGGGCTTTCATTAGTGAAGAATATTATCTCACTTCATGAAGGGCAAGTGACGATCACTAGTGAGAAAGGTGAAGGAACGTTTATTACGATCGACTTTCCTTTAGATGAGGACTGAAGATGAGGAAAAGAATAAAGATAAGTCTGATCCTCCTATGGGTCGGTTTCAACGTATTTCTACTATTTTTACCAAATATGCTGTTTACAGATTCATTGTCAAAGCCAGTCGTATTTGAAGAATCCTTGGAGCTGCCTTCAAATAAAAGTACATTAGAAGAAGTGCTCACGAACGCCGGGAAAGTAACGCAATATAATAATACGGGAGAAGGAAGCCAGTATGTCAATACATATGCGGTGGAAATAGAGAAGCTGCTAAAAGAAATGGGAATCTCTTCAGAATACTTGGTTACGTTATCCCAGAATCTAAAGATTGATTCGGAAACTGTTTATTGGCAAATCAATTATTCTTCGATCGAAGGTTATGGGGAAGCCCTGATTGAGGAATCGACTAATAAAATCGTCCAATTTAAATATTACCCAGAGCAATCATTTCAAGAGATAGATCCTGAGAAAATTTTAGGGGCATATTTTAAGTATCTAAACATTGAAATTTCCTCAATAAAAAAAGATAGTCCACTATTTGAAGTATCTTTTGCTGACGGCCAAAACATCAAAGCGGTTATTGATAATTATCGTATTATTCTTAATTATCCCAGTGTTGAATAGGACAAGTAATGGAACAAGTAGCATTTTTTGAATATAGTTCTCCTTGGAGCGATTAAGAAAGGAATGAAAGGATGGCTTTATGAATTTTCGATAGAAGTGAATCGATAGAGACGAAGTGATTCGTAAAGCATAGGTTAGCAGTTCAACCTAAATGTCTTTCGTGGTTAGTTTGAATAATGGAAAAAGAATACTGGAAACGAATTTGCTTGCTTACTGCAATTCCCGATTGGAATAAAGATTCAGAGATTGTTACAGAAGTTGAACGATTAAGAAAGAAATATGAAGGCTATCGCAAAGAAATTGACTCGAAAAAAGTCATGGTTTTTTATAAAAACAACAGCAGTTATGTTTATGACACATTGAAAAAATGTGCTCAGCAAGAAAAAATCCCACGTGAAAAAATTTTGTTTTATTCACAAAACGATAAAGCAGATAAAAAAGGCAGAAGATTCCGTGTTATCGGTTAAAATTCTCTAATAGATTAGGAGCACCGTGAAAAGGTTCTAGTCTCTCTAGCGCTCTTTTTATTTAAAGCTATGCCTAGTTTCCTAATTGGCGAGTAATCTCTAAACATGATAGAATAGACGGGCATATGAAAGAAAGAGAGTGACGACATGCTTACAACAGAAGATTTTGACTTTGAGTTACCGGAAGAATTGATCGCTCAAACGCCGCTTAGCGATCGCTCCAGTTCCCGCCTATTGGTCGTGGACCGAGAAAGCGGTGCAATGGAAGACAAACATTTTTATGACATTATTGATGAATTAGCTCCTGGCGATGCCCTTGTGATGAATGATACTCGCGTTTTGCCCGCTCGTATCTATGGCGAGAAAATCGAGACCGGCGCTCATCTAGAGATTTTATTGTTAAACAATATCGAAGGGGACAGTTGGGAAACATTAATCAAACCTGCCAAGCGAGCAAAAGTCGGTACGAAGATCACCTTTGGCGACGGTCGCTTAGAAGCGGTCGTTGAAAAAGAACTCGAACATGGTGGCCGAATTATTCGATTCAGCTATGATGGGATTTTCTTAGAGATTTTAGAATCTTTGGGTGAAATGCCATTGCCGCCATACATCAAGGAACGATTGGAAGATCCAGATCGTTACCAAACCGTTTATGCTAAAGAGAATGGATCTGCAGCGGCACCAACGGCCGGTTTGCACTTTACGCCAGAATTATTGAAGAAAATCGCTGATAAAGGGGTCAAATTAGTTTATTTGACCTTACACGTGGGTCTAGGAACTTTCCGCCCAGTTAGCGTCGATAATATTGCGGATCACGAAATGCACAGTGAATTTTATCGATTGACGGAAGAAGCGGCGGCTCAATTAAACGATGTGCGGGCAAATGGTGGGAAAATCGTTGCGGTCGGAACGACTTCGATCCGTACATTAGAGACGATTGGTACCAAATTTGATGGCGATATCAAAGCCGACAGCGGCTGGACGAGTATTTTCATTACCCCCGGCTATCAGTTCAAAGTTGTCCAAGCCTTCTCAACGAATTTCCATTTACCGAAATCGACATTGGTAATGTTGGTCAGTGCCTTTGCCGGACGCGATCTAACATTAGAAGCTTATCAGCATGCCATCGATGAACGTTATCGCTTCTTTAGTTTTGGCGATGCCATGTTCTTAAAATAAAAAACTGAACGACAAGAGCGGCTCGTTAAGTTGGGATACTTCTCAACTTTTTGAACTGCTTTTTTGTCGTCCAGCTTATAACTAAGGGAAGGTATAAGTGGTGGTCGCTGATGGTTGGTTCATGCAAAGCAATTGTTTCTCAAAATTTGTTTTCTTTTACAAACTTACACATGTTTCGTGTGTACTGATACAACGTAATAGACGTATCCTTTTTTCGAAAAGATTCTCGATTTTGTGTTACGCTTTTCTGTTACTTTACACGCTTGATACTAGGTGAAACTTGTACGTTCAACAACTTTTAGTAGATTGAGTTTGCGATATTTACAAGACCACCAACAGAGTTGCTACCTTCCTTACACCTATACTATAGCATATTTAGGAAGCGTTTGCAAATAGGTAGGGTATACAAAGTACAACGATCAATTCACAATTTAAAATCTAAAAAGCTGACTTACTAAAACATCGTTTATTCAATAATCAGCAAATCAGCAATCACTCGTTGACGTTCCTAGAGAGAGTCCACTAATTGTTAGGATCGTTGGTAAACTTTATAAGGGCGTCCGATTTTGGTATAGATAATCTGACTGGTAACATAGTTATTTTTTTCTAAGTAAAGCATGTATTTACGGACTGAGACATGAGAAAATCCGCTGATCTCTACCAAGTCTGGGATCGTGAAAGTGTCTGGAAATGTTTGGATAGCCGCTTTGATGCGATCCATGGTATCAGGAGAGAGTTCTTTATCCAGTTCTGTAAGGGATGACTCGGGACTCTTCTTTGCAACCATTATTTGATCAATGGTTTCTTGGGCAAGACTGTCTTGTTCCAAAGCTTCTTGCCGTTTTAGAAATAGTTCGATGCTTTGCCGGAAACGTTCATAGGTAAAGGGCTTGACGAGATAGTCCAGAACACCTAAATGTAGTCCATGCTGAATAGTTTGTGTCTCATTGGCTGCTGTGATCAAGATCACTTCGATGGCTTGCTGAGAGTTCCGGATCTCTTTGAGCAAGTCTAAGCCGTTGCCATTTTTCAAATGGACATCTAGCAGCACTAAATCAACTTGTTTGTTTTGTAGTAAGTATTCAGCATCTGTCACAGCATCTGCCGAATAGATTTCTTGAAATCTGCCGATTTTTTCTAAATAATTCCGATGGATAAATTCCACCATTGGGTCATCTTCGACAATTAATCCATGTAATGGTTTCATTTTATCACCCCATGATAATGCGTTTGTAATTGGAGAACGACAAAGTTAGGTTGTTCTTCTATCAAAAACTCTGCCTGGTAATCTTTTAACATTTGTTGGAAATAGTTGCTGTGAAAACTATCCTGCAATTGCTGCTGATCCGTTGTGGTCAGCTGAATGGTATAGGTCGTTGTCAGCAGGCCTGTTTCATGATGGATCTCGATCCGCAAATCTTCTATGGTGTTTAGTTGCAACAAAACATGATGAATATACCGGTAAAGATCGATCAACGATTTTGTTTCAACTTCTTGCGAATTGGCGGGAATTTCTGGTGAAATCTCGATCATCAAGTGGATTTTACGCTCAAAGAACTTTTGACGTTCGCCAATCAAAAATCCAGCAACTTGCGGATTCTGAACTAAAAAAGACAAGCGATGAGAGAACTCTTTTTCTGGAGTCAAAATATCATCCAGATAAATTTTCAATTCATCATAGGCTTTTAAATCAGCGAGCCCATAGATCACATGCAGTTTATTCATAAACTCATGGGACTGAGACTGCAGCGCACTGGCGTAAGCAGTAGTATTGGCTAACTGATCCATGACGAATAACGATTCTGTCGCATTGCGCAAAAACACGATCCAACCGATCCGTTTCTGATCCACATTGATCGGTGCAGAGGAAAAAAGAAAATCCTGTCCATTTTGCCGATAGAGCTGTTCAACATTTCGCTCCAAGTCTACAGCATCGGTCTGCAAGATCAAATCCTGCAAATGTTTGCCGA
This sequence comes from Enterococcus sp. ARL09-542, assembly GCF_005234805.1. Lineage (NCBI taxonomy): Bacteria > Bacillati > Bacillota > Bacilli > Lactobacillales > Enterococcaceae > Enterococcus > Enterococcus sp. ARL09-542. The sequence goes on along the minus strand of NZ_QPQX01000008.1, from coordinate 42,570 downwards.
CCAAGGAGTCATTGTGTCCACTGTTCTTTTGGTAAAGCTCGTTGGCGGCGATATTTGCCAAATTGATTTGTTGGTTCAAATCCAATACAATGACCGCATCTTTAGTTTCTTCCAACATGGCATTGCGTTCTTCAAAGAGACGTGAGATTTCTTTTGGTTCTAAATTATGAAGTTGCCGTTTCAAATAATAGGCAAGTCCAGTTGCTGCAAAGGCGGCGATTGTGATACTTAATGCTAAGGCAAGTAGATACCCTTCCCGAGAACTCTTTACTAAAGCACTCAAGGACTGCATACGGATCCCTAAAGCTACTACACCGATTTGTTTTTGCGATTCAGTGAGGGAATAGACGGGAACGAATCCCCGCAACGAGCGACCCAATGTTCCTTCACTGACAGAAACATGTTCTTTTCCTTCCAATGCAGTGACTTCATCACCGCCTTCGAAGTGTTTGCCGATTTGGGTCTCATCTGGATGAGTCAAACGAATGGCTTGCATATCCATAACTACCACGAAATCCAACCCGTGTATGTGTGTCACTTCATTTGTGTAAGCTTCCAATTGATCGTTGGAACGTCCTTCTTCCAAAGCGGTAGTCACTTGTGGATCGATCGCCAGCTGTTTACCGACGGACAAGAGCAGGTGTTCTTCGTTGGAGCGAATAAATGTGGAATTTTGAATAAGGACTAAACCATAAAGAATGGAAGTGACAATGAGTAAGACGATTGTAAAGACTAAAGTCAATACCCCCCATAACCGTAACCCTTTTTTCACTACATTTCCCCCTTTATTCGTAAATTATAACATAGCGGCGGAATCCCTAAAGACGCTTTAATTAATTTAAATACTTAAAATAATTAAATAAACTACGAAAAAGAAAACGCTTGCTTTAATCTGTGTGTAACGAGGTACTCGTAGAACTAGTAGATCAATTTAGGAGGAAAGCAAAATGGAAAAGCATATCGAACCCCATGTGGCGAGAGAACAGGTTGAATCTAAAGCAAAAGAAGAGAAGCTAATTGATCGGTGGATGAAAATCAAAATTGGATCAGTTCCGCTGCCAGTATACATTGTTTTATCAACAGTCATCGTAGTCACGGGTCTGTTACAACAATTACCCGTAAATATGCTAGGTGGTTTTGCGGTCATTTTGACTTTAGGGTGGTTATTAGGAACGATTGGTGCCACTATTCCTTTTATCAAGAATTTCGGTGGTCCGGCAATTTTATCTTTATTGGTTCCATCTATTTTGGTTTTCTTCAACTTAGTCAATCCGAATATTCTTGAGTCTGCCGATATTTTGATGAAGCAAGCCAACTTCTTATATTTTTATATTGCTTGTTTAGTTTGCGGCAGTATTTTAGGGATGAATCGCAAAATCTTAGTCCAAGGTTTGATGCGGATGATTATTCCCATGATGATTGGGATGATCTGCGCCATGGGTGTTGGTACGCTAGTTGGTGTATTATTAGGTTTAGAATGGCAACATACGTTGTTTTTCATCGTTACTCCAGTGTTAGCTGGCGGGATCGGTGAAGGAATCTTGCCTTTATCACTAGGCTACAGTGCCATTACTGGTATGGGGAGTGAACAGCTGGTCGCACAACTGATTCCAGCAACGATCATTGGTAATTTCTTCGCGATCATGTGTACCGCATTGCTCTCTCGCTGGGGAGAAAAACGACCAGATCTTTCTGGGGGTGGACAATTGGTCAAAATGAAAAATGATGATGACATGGCAGATGCGTTAAAAGATGATTCCGGCGCTTTTGATATCAAGAAAATGGGCGCTGGTGTGCTGACCGCTTGTACACTGTTCATTGCTGGTAGTTTACTGCAGCATTTGACTGGGTTTCCTGGTCCTGTATTGATGATTGTCTTAGCCGCTTTTTTGAAATACTTGAATGTGGTGCCGGCAGAAACACAACATGGCTCCAAACAATTGTATAAATTTATTTCCGGCAACTTTACTTTCCCATTGATGGCTGGTTTAGGATTGTTGTATATTCCATTGAAAGACGTTGTGGGAACACTGAGTGTCTCTTATTTCTTAGTCGTCATCAGTGTAGTGTTCACGGTAATTGCCACCGGGTTCGTCGTATCACGTTTCATGAACATGTATCCCATCGAAGCCGCAATTATTTCTGCTTGTCAAAGCGGTATGGGAGGCACAGGAGACGTAGCGATCTTAAGTACCGCTGACCGTATGAACTTGATGCCTTTTGCCCAAGTAGCTACCCGTTTAGGCGGCGCCATCACAGTGATTGCCATGACCGCAATCTTGCGAATGATTTTTTAATAAAAAATAGAAAAAACGATCAACTATTGGAGGAACGAATCATGTCAGAAGATGTAAAAGAAATCGCTTTGCGACAAGCCAAAGAACATGGCGGTAAATTGGAAGTAGTATCAAAAGCGGCGATTGAAAATCGAAGAGACTTAAGCATTGCCTACACTCCGGGTGTCGCTGCCGTATCTTCCGCGATTGCAGAAGATAAACAGCTGGCCTATTCATTGACAACAAAGAAAAACACAGTCGCTGTTGTAAGCGATGGTTCTGCTGTGTTAGGTCTTGGTAATATTGGAGCAGAAGCAGCAATGCCGGTCATGGAAGGGAAAGCCGCTTTGTTCAAGCGATTTGCAGATGTAGATGCTATTCCTATCGTTTTAGATACTCAAGAGACAGAAGAGATTATTGCGATCGTCAAAGCAATTGCACCGACCTTTGGTGGAATCAACTTAGAAGATATCAGTGCGCCGCGTTGCTTCGAAATCGAACAGCGGCTGATCGAAGAGTGTGCGATCCCGATTTTCCACGATGACCAGCATGGGACGGCAATAGTTGTCTTAGCGGCTGCTTTCAACAGCCTGAAATTGATTGGCAAATCACTAGCAGAAGCCAAAATCGTTGTCAATGGCGGTGGTTCTGCTGGACTTTCTATTACTCGTAAGTTTTTGGCAGCTGGTGCAAAAAATGTCATTGTCGTAGACAAGGTGGGGATCTTGAATGAAGAAAATGATCAGTTACCACCTCATCACGCAGAGATTGCTAAAGTGACAAACCGTGACCATCTTTCTGGTGATTTGCAGACAGCGTTGAAAGGTGCTGATATCTTCATTGGTGTTTCTGCTCCAGGAGCACTGAAGAAGGAATGGATCGCTGAGATGGGAGATAAGCCTGTGATTTTTGCTATGGCTAATCCAGTACCGGAAATCTTCCCAGACGAAGCCTTAGCAGGAGGTGCCTATATCATTGGTACTGGACGCAGTGATTTTCCTAATCAAATCAACAATGTGTTGGCTTTTCCTGGTATTTTCCGTGGAGCTTTAGATGCTCAAGCCCGCAAAATCACGGTTGAGATGCAGATTGCCGCAGCAAAAGGAATTGCTAGCTTGATTCCAGACGAGGAGCTGTCACCAACAAACATTATTCCGGATGCTTTCCAAGAAGGAGTAGCCAAAATCGTTGCGAATTCAGTCAAAGATGCTGTGGAAGCAAAACGTGTCAATTAACGGAAGAAACATTACGTTGAGAACAATTTTTCATTCAATCAAAAAGGACCTTACTTTGATATGTCAAAGTAAGGTCCTTTTTTTAAGCTAATGTCTGTTTTGGCAAGTTTTCATAAAAGGCTGCTTTGGTAGCACTGATATAAGGTGTCAACCAAAGATACCCGATACCAGCTGTGATAATGGCTAGAATGTGCCAGCCAATAAAACTCAAATCAAGTAAGAACAGTTTTCCTTTATACCCTTTCATCAATCGGCGGCTAGCCGTGATGCAAGCAAGAAAATCTGGCCGTGTACCTGTTTGCTCATAGGTATCATAGTAGATGAAGTATGCTTGTGAGTAGGAATAGGATTTGATGATTCCTGGAATCACAAATAATAATGCCCATAAACTAACGAAAATCGTTGATAAAATATAGATGACAATGATACCAAGTGCGAATACACCGCTAAATCCACGAAAGACATCAGAAAATGGACGAATCTCTTGTTTATTGCCGCGTAACAAATCAAGGAATGTCCAAGAAATCCCGGCACCAAACAATGCTGAGAATAATCCGCTGATCAAGCCACCGCCACTACCGCCAGTTGAGTTCGACGCTTCATTGATGGATTGACTATCAAAGGCACCATTTTGACTTAATGCCATCAAAGGCAACACAACAATCACTACGATCACAACAGCAAAAGCAATAGAGATCAACGTAGGGACCAAGCACATCAATACGCTATCTTTCCAGCGTCCATTCAGAACGGATTTGGCTTCACTTTTTAGTTGTCCTCTAGTTTTCATAAAAAAACCTCCTTTCTATCTGTTTAACATGATAGCAAATGAGCATGGATTGTACAAAAAATAAAGCAAAGAAAGGAAAGTTTTTTTGAAAAAGAGGAAGAGAAGCTGAAACCTTCTTGCAAATTCCTAACGCAACCCTTATCATTAATAGCGTTGCACAGTTAATCGAGTCTATAAAGAAAGTAGGGAAATGAATGTCGCAACCTGCCATTCGTTATCGTCTGATCAAGAAAGAGAAACATACAGGTGCCCGTTTAGGTGAATTGATCACACCGCATGGCACTTTTCCAACGCCAATGTTTATGCCTGTAGGAACTTTAGCTACTGTTAAGACCCTTGCACCGGAAGAACTGAAAGCCATGGGCGCTGGTGTCATTTTAAGTAATACATATCACTTATGGCTGCGACCAGGAGAAGATCTAGTGGCCGAAGCAGGTGGGCTGCATAAGTTTATGAATTGGGATCAGCCGATTCTAACCGATTCTGGTGGCTTCCAAGTTTTCTCACTAGCAGATATGCGAAATATTGTTGAAGAAGGTGTCCATTTCAAGAACCATCTAAACGGTTCAAAAATGTTCCTTTCACCAGAAAAAGCTATCGATATCCAAAACAAACTAGGTTCGGATATCATGATGAGTTTTGATGAATGTCCGCCATTCGATGAAAGCTATGAGTATGTCAAAAAATCAGTAGAGCGGACTTCTCGCTGGGCAGAACGCGGATTGAAAGCTCATGCCAATCCAGATTCTCAAGGCCTATTCGGGATCATTCAAGGGGCCGGTTTTGAAGATTTACGGAAACAAAGTGCGCAAGATTTGATCAGCATGGACTTTCCTGGTTATTCGATTGGCGGTTTGTCAGTAGGCGAGCCAAAAGCTGAAATGAATCGCGTCTTGGAATTTACCACACCATGGATCCCTGACCACAAACCTCGCTATCTGATGGGGGTAGGAGCCGCAGATTCTCTGATCGACGGCGTTATTCGCGGGGTCGATATGTTTGACTGCGTATTACCGACTCGAATCGCCCGTAACGGAACATGTATGACGTCTAAAGGTCGTTTAGTCGTGAAGAATGCCCAGTTTGCCCGAGATTTCCGACCAATTGATGAAAACTGTGATTGTTATACTTGTAAGAATTACTCACGGGCGTATATTCGTCATTTGATCAAATGTGATGAAACATTCGGGATCCGATTAACTTCTTATCACAATGTTTATTTCTTGTTGAATTTGATGAAACAAGTCCGTCAAGCGATCATGGATGACAACTTGCTGGAATTCCGGCAACATTTCTTCGAAGAATATGGCTTCAATAAAGAAAATGCCAAAAATTTCTAATTTATTCTGGTAAAACGGTAGGAATACACGTCAGATTCTGATAAAGTATCTATAGAAAAGTAAAAAAATCGAGGTGAAAAAAATGGCACAATCTTTACCAATGCTCTTTATGCTTGTTGCTTTGGTGGCAATGTGGTTCTTCATGAGCCGTTCACAAAAGAAACAACAGCAAGAACGAAAAAACTTATTGGAAAATATGAAGGCTGGAGATCGCGTAGTAACAATTGGCGGACTTCATGGCGTTCTTTCTGAAGTAAATACAGACAAGAGTACAGTTGTCATCGACTGTGAAGGTATTTTCTTAGAGTTCGATCGGGCAGCGATTCGTACCGTGACACCTGGTACTGGTGCATCTGTTGCAACTGAAATCGAACCAGCTGATGTTGTTGATGAAACAAAAGCAGACGATACAAAAGAATAATTTTTTTCGATCCGTCTGACAAAGACAGCTAGGACTAGAGCGTGGGACAAAAGTAAAAAAAACTTTTGTCCCACGCTCTAAACACGTCTAGATGGTGGGAGCAGAAGCAACTCCTTCGGAAACAAGTCGAAATACCCCAAAATTTGAGAAGCAATTTCCGCGTATTCCTTCTTATTTCTAGGAGTTTAGCACCTCTGTCCCAGCCTCTTTTTTTATAGAGTGGCGTTTGTCCAGATTTTCGCTTGTTCTTTAGCAAGAGCAAAAAAATCAGCAAGCAAAGCATGGAGAACAGGTCTTTTTCTACATTAATAGCCCCCTTAACAAGCATTTCTGTTAAGGGGGCTGTTTGTTTGGTAAAAGTGATGCTGCTACTCGATCGGAATGGTTTTCTTAGGTTCTTTGCCGTGATCATCTTTTGGCAAAGTCAATTTAAGAATACCTTCAGAATAAGAAGCTTTGATGTCGTCTTCTTTGACATTTTCTAGCAAATATTGGCGACGAACACTTGTTAAACTACGCTCGCTGCGTACTAGTTTTCCTTTTTTATCTTCAGTCGTAGTATCCGATTGATGTTGACCAGCAATCGTCAAAATACCATTCTCATAAGTGACTTGAATATTTTCTTTAGGAATACCAGGCAGCTCTGCTTCAACGAGATATTCCGAATCATTTTCGTGAATATCTGTTTTGATCATGTTCGCTTTAAAACCATCAAAAAAACTGCGACCAAAATCTTCGAAGAAATTAAAAGGTGTCATACTATAGGCATCTGAGCGACGAGGTTCAATCTCATGTGACATAATAATCAATCCTTTCTTTATTTTTCTTTCCAATTATTATTTTAGTCAAAATTAGTCAGTTTTCAAGTATTTTACTCTCTTTTTCTAGCCCGCATGTCAGGATAAATTTTACCCCTCGATCCTGAGAAAGACTATGGATCAGCAAAGGCGGTTTCTTTAAAGAAAATAAGTTTTTTGATGACAGTATATACTTAATGATATATACTATAATCGAAGCGGAAGGAGATGCTTATGCCAAAAAGAATAAAACGATTAGCTGTTGCACTCATTTATGCACTGTTATCATCCATCGCATTGAATATGTTCTGGCTGCCAGGAAATATATTTGCCAGTGGAATTACTGGACTTTCACAATTATTGTCGCAGCTCTTGGAAGTATACTTTGGTAACGAGTGGTCAATCCCTGTGTTGGTCTTATTTTTTAACGCGCCATTGTTAGCGATTGCATGGTGCAAAATCGATCGTGATTTCGCGCTTATGACGGTTTGTACTGTCTTCCTCTCATCTGTTATGATGAAGGTGGTCCCAGTTGTCACATTGACTACAGATCCAGTCATCTGCGCTGTTTTTGGCGGTGTGCTCCATGGGTTTTCCGTTGGTCTGACTTTAAACGATGATTTTTCCACAGGAGGATTAGATATTTTAGGGATCTTAGTGAAGAGAATGACCGGCAAAAGTATTGGCAGTTTCTTTATCTTTTTCAATGTCAGTCTCCAACTCGTTGCTGGAATGATTTTTGGCTGGCCGTACGCTTTTTATAGTGCAATCTCTTTCTTTATCAGTGGTCGAATGGTAGACTACGTGAATCTCAAGCAAAGGCGTGTGCAATTACTAGTAGTAACCGAAAAAGCAGAAGGTGTCATTGCAACATTACAATGTGCACTTCAGCGAGGGATCACAGTGATCAATGATGTTGAGGGGGGCTTTGATCATCAACAGAAGAAATTGTTGCTTTTAGTCATCTCCCAAAAAGAATTAAAGACAGTTGAAGGAATGATTCAATCCGTCGACAACCAGGCCTTTGTTAGTGTGGCTTCTGGTGTGAGTGCGAATCGTCCATTTTATGAATGGTAGAGTAGAAAGTAGGGAATCAAGTGAAAAAACAAGCCGTTTTTCAGGAAGTAGCAGATAAAATCGCCCAACGTGTCAATGATGGCACTTATGTAACGAGTCAGAAGCTGCCTTCTGATTATGATTTAGCGGAAGAATTTCAATGCAGTCGGCTAACTGTCCGCAAAGCCATCGATCTTCTGATCACCCAAAATATCCTAGTCAAAGAAAAAGGCAAAGGAACGTATGTGATGAAGCAGCCAAAGATCCAGAGTGGATCTGGCGGATTGCAAAGCTTCACCGAAACGGCCAAAGCCCAAGGGAAAAAGACCCGAACCGAAGTATTACAAGTAGAGACAGTGAAAGAATTACCGACTAAGATCCGACAGATGTTCGGCAACTATGGGAAAGAACCAATGGTGTATCTGACTCGTTTGCGTTATTTTGATGATGAACCGATGACGGTGGAGAACCTCTATGTATTGAAGCGTTATTTAGAAAAAGAGTCCGGCGAAATCACCAAAGATCAGTTAGAGTCTTCTTTATATGAAGTGATCGAAGCCAACATTGAGATTGGTTATTCCCATCAAGAAGTGGAAGCGGTCAAAAGTCCGCCAGACATTGCCAAGCTATTGCATGTATCCGAAGAGGAACCAATGCTTCTCGTCCATTCGATGACTTATTCCCCTTCTGCGAAACCGATCTTGTTCGATACATCTTTTTATCGTGCAGATAAATATACCTTTAAAAATACATTGGTACGTCAAAAATAAGGGGTGGCAAAAATGGACCAAATCAGCACAGCCATTGAGGAAAACTGGCTGGATTTTCTAAACTTACTCAAACAAGTCATGCAAGTTCCTAGTGTCAAATCTGAACCTATGCCACAGGCGCCCTATGGTACGGAAACTCGGCGAGTTTTGTCTTTGGTAATGGAAAAAAGTGCCGCTTTTGGATTTGGAACAAAGGTGATCGATGATGCGATCGGCTATGCACAGTGGGGACCAGAAGGGTCAGACTACATCGGTATCCTGGGACATCTCGATGTGGTGCCTGCGGGTTCAGACTGGGATTTTCCGCCGTTTGATTTAAGCGAAAAAGACGGCCGCCTTTATGGTCGGGGAATTCTAGACAACAAAGGACCAATCATTAGTTGCCTTTATGGGATGAAATTATTGAAAGAATTAGGACACCAACCGAAAAAAAATCTGCGGATCATTTTCGGTACGGATGAAGAAAGTGGTATGTCGGATGTTCCTCATTATTTGGCCGCAGAACAACCACCTGTGTTCGGATTTACGCCAGATTGTAAGTATCCGGTAGTCTATGGCGAACGAGGGGTCGTCAATGTAGCGCTCCATTTTCCGCTGCCAGACGATGAACTACAGCAACTCACTTCGTTTCAGGGGGATCAATTCCGAGACCATGTTCCTGACGACTTGAGTGTAAGCATTGCCGATCAGAAGTTTGAAGTCACAGGGAAACGTTCTCCAAGCAATGCTCCTGAATTGGGAGAAAATGCAATTTCGATCCTGGCAGCCCAACTGGCTGAGAAACAAACTATTCCTCCAACCATACAATCTTATTTTCGTTGGATCTGTCAAAGCTTTCATCAGCAGCATTTTGGAGAAGGGATTGACTTGGCGCTGGCTGATGAAGATTCTGGTAAATTGATTTTGACGCCTGTCGTGATACAAAAGTCTCTCACAGGATTAGTGATGGAAGTTGCCTTTCGCTACCCAGTGACTGTTACAGAAACAGACGTATTGTCCCGTTTGAAAAGGCAACTGCCTATCGGTGTCGAATTAGAAGTCATTCGCAGTATTCCCGGGTTTTGCCGAGACAAAGAATCAACCGAAATAGCTAAACTGTCGACGATTTATCACACAGTCACAGGCAATGACCCTAAACCAGTAACCACAACAGGGGCAACCTATGCACGCAAAATGCCGAATATCTTGGCATTTGGTCCGTCTTTTCCTGGTCAAAAAGGGATTGCACACAATAAGAATGAGTACATGGACAGTGCTGACTTACGGATGAATTTAGAGATCTACATGCGCAGCATCAAAGCATTAACAGAATAAGAATGCCCTGGATGAATCCTCAACAATAAAAAAAATCCGAAACGAGTTTCTTATAAATCAATGAGAGTTGAAAGAAACTCGTTTTTTAGTATAGACATACTAGTATATACCGTATAGAATATACTTGTAAGCGCTACAAATGATGGAGGGAAAGATATGTGGGGAATGATTGCAACTTGGCGAATGGCACACGATGGTGTACTGGCAGCCAAAGAACTTTTAGAAGGACAAGCGTCATGCAAAGATGCAGTAGAAACTGCCATCAAAGCAGTGGAAGATTATCCATTTTATAAATCAGTTGGTTATGGCGGATTGCCAAATGAACGCGGAATCGTCGAAATGGATGCCGCTTTTATGGATGGTGAAACATTTAAGATTGGTGCCGTTGCAGGGATTACCGATGTTGCCAATCCCATCTCAGTTGCACGCCAATTGAGTGATGAGAAATTCAATAGCTTTCGAGTAGGGCAAGGAGCCACCGAATACGCGATGTTGGCTGGATTTGAACGTAAGAATATGTTGACCGATCGGGCAAAAAAAATCTGGGAAAAACGATTAGCAGAAATCGCTGCTTCCAACCTCGATCCTTACGATGGCCATGACACGGTTGGCGTTGTTGCTCTCGATACGCAACAGCAAATGGCAGTCGGAACCTCTAGCTCTGGTTTGTTCATGAAAAAACAGGGTCGAGTGGGAGATTCGCCATTATCCGGCTCAGGATTTTATGTAGACAGTACGATTGGCGGAGCTGCCGCTACAGGTTTGGGTGAAGATTTGATGAAAGGCTGTCTTTCTTATGAAATCGTCCGCTTGATGGGAGAAGGTCTTTCACCACAAGCCGCTTGTGACCGGGCTGTTTATGGGTTTGAAGAACGATTACGCAAACGTTATGGCAAAGCAGGTGCCTTTTCGTTGATAGCATTGGATAAAAATGGGGCATGGGGGGTGGCAACAAATGTAGAATTCACATTTAGCGTTGCGACAGCTGACCAAGAAGCGGCTATTTATATGGCCAATCCTGGTCCAGATCAAACCACGGTGATCACACCGATCACGCAAGAGTGGCTTGATGCATATGAAGCACGCATCAAAGCACCGGTATGATTTCAAAAAAAGAGGATTGCAAAGAGCAAGATCTCGAAAGGAAGAGTGGAATGTTCGATAAATTAGAAAATGTGTTGATGCCGCTTGCGGTAAAGTTAGGGCAGAACAAAATTTTGATCGCAGTGCGTGATGGCTTTTTGATCACGACACCATTAGTGATTGTAGGATCGATTTTCTTACTGTTCGCAAATTTTCCAATACCAGGGTGGTCAGAGTTTTGGGCAGGAATGTTTGGTACAGGTTGGGAGTCGTGGGTCACTCGGGTTTCTGGTTCTGTCTTTAATACAGTTGGCTTCTTTTCATGTCTAGGAACGGCGTATGCTTATGGACGGGAAAAGAAAACCGATCCCATCCAAGCGGCAGCGGTAGCCGTGATTGCGTTTTTGATTTTAACACCAAATAAGCTGATCGTTGAAGGAGTGGCAGATCCAATTAGCGGGCTTTCTTTTGATCACTTAGGAACAAATGGGATTTTTGTCGGTTTGCTCGTCGCACTTATTTCTGTAGAAATTTATGCTTATACAACAAAACGAGGCTGGACCATCAAGATGCCTGATGGGGTTCCACCTGCTGTAACGAAATCCTTTGCTGCGCTGATTCCAAGTGCACTAGTCATGCTCTTATTTTTTGTCATCAATATATTATTTGGTATGACCCCTTTTGGTACCGTCCATGATTTTATCTTTAATGTCTTGCAAATGCCATTAAAAGGAGCCGGTAATACATTAACCGCACAGATTTTCTATAGTTTAGCCTGTACGATTTTTTGGTTCTTTGGGATTAATGGTCCGGCGGTAGCCAATTCTGTATTTGCGCCGATCTTAAGAATTCTAACCATGGAAAACCTAGATGCCTTTCAAGCTGGTAAAGATTTGCCAAACATCTTCACGGATCCATTTTCGAACTTCTTTACCAACTTTGGCGGCGGTGGTTCTACACTTTCCCTTGTAATCATCATGGTCCTCTTCTGTAAATCAAAACGGATCAAAGAACTAGGGAAACTTTCGCTCGTTCCTGGAATTTTCGGGATCAATGAGCCAATCATCTTTGGTTTGCCAGTCGTATTGAATCCAATCATTATTATTCCTTTTATCGCTGTTCCAATGGTTAATCTGCTTTTATCAACATTGGTAACCAACCTAGGAATCATTCCTTATACAACCGGCGTTTCATTGCCATGGACGACCCCGATCGGCTTCTCAGGGTATTTGAGTACAGGAAGTCTGGTTGCCTCTGTCTGGCAATTGATTCTATTAGCCATTGGTTGTTTGATCTACTATCCATTCATTATGGCATTAGACAAGCAATACCTGAAGGATGAACGGGAAGCAGAACAAGCCAAAAGTGAAGAACTGGAATTGTCGTTTGATGATATTTCCATCGATCACTTGTTATAGAAGGGGGATCACAATGAAAATAATCTTTTTGCTGGATCAAATTCAAGCCGGACTTGGTGGGAAAGAACATGGGGATCAGCCATTAGGGGGGCAAAAGACAGCGATTGGTTCTGTCAAAATGTTCGAAAAGCTATTAAAGGAAAAGAATATGGAGGTTCTTGCCACGATTTATTGTGGTGATGACTATTACCGAAAGCATGCGAAGGAATCTTCTTTAAAGATTGCCGCAATGGTACAGAAATTAGGCGCAGATGTGTTGCTTTGCGGTCCATGTTTTAATTATGAAACATACGGGGAAATGGCTGCTGAAGTTGCGAGAGTTGTCGAAGAGAAGGTTCAGATCCCTGCTGTTGCGGCGATGTCCATTGAATGCCAAGAGGCAATCACAAGATTTAAAGATCAAGTAGATATTGTAAAAATGCCAAAAAAGGGTGGTACTGGATTAACAGAAGCAATGAACGAAATGTTGACTCTTTGTCAGTTGAAAGCAGAGAAAAAAGATACAACGGATTACGTGAAGGAACATTGTTACTAAGGAGTGGTAAAGCAGATGGGACAAATGGATCAGCTCGAAAAAGTGGTCAAAACTCCCGGAATTTCCGGAAGAGAAAAAACAATCTCTAAATTATTGAAAGAGTATTATGCACCTTACTGCGATGAAATCATCTATGACAATCTAGGTTCGATCTATGGGGTCATCAAATCTGAAAAGGAGAATCCAACCACTGTTTTAGTGACTGCCCATATGGATGAACTTGGGTTTATTGTCAAAAAAATCGAAGAAACCGGCTTGATTCGCGGACTGATAATGGGGAAAATCGAGCCGAATAGCTTATTGGGACAGGAAGTCCACCTGTACAATCGACAAGGGAAAGCCTTCCCAGGCGTCATTTTAGGACGAAACAAAGCAAACCAGGTTCAGGGAAAAGAGGACGTTTTATTAGATTTTGGTTTTTCTTCAAAAGAGGAAGCATTGTCAGAAGAAGTTTCTTTGGGAGATATGGTGACATTTGCGCCCAAATTTACTGTCAGCAAAAATGGAAAAGAATGGATCGCTCCAAATTGGAATGGACGGATTTCTGTCAATCAAACGATTGATTTGTTACGTCAAATTTATGAAAATCAACTCAGCTTCCCTTTTGATCTATATGTTGGATGTACGGTTCAGGAGCAAGTCGGTGCCAGAGGTGCTCAAACAGCAGCGAATCTGGTTGCACCAGACCTAACGATCATCCTAGATACAAATCGAGCCTGGGATTATCAGGAAGATGCTGGCGATGTACAAGGAGAACTCTCAAAAGGAGTTCTATTGACATATTATGATCCTTCCGTTTTGCCAAATCGGTTGCCGATGGAAGAATTGAGAAAAATCTGTGAAGAGGCAGCATTGCCATATCAATATTATTTCTCATTAGAAGACTCAGACGGTGCTTGGTTCAACAAATTACGGACGGGATGTCCAGTCTTATTTATGAACATGCCTGTAAGAAATATGAACACAGCAGCTCAAGTTGTTTCGCAAGAAGATTATGAAACAGTCGGTCAAGCCATCTATCTTTTTCTGAAAGACTTAGACGAAGCAGCGATTGTTTCATTCAAAGAAGAAAACCGCTAGGAGACGATCCCTATGAGAGCTGTAGACTTAGAAATCCTAAAAGAATTAAGTGAAGCCGATGGTATCGGCGGCCGGGAAAAAGAAATATCCAGAATCGTGAAGAAATATGCAGAAGGAGCAGTTGATTTCTGTTTTTATGACAACCTTGGTTCATTGATCTTAGTAAAAAAGAGTTCTAAAGCGAATGCGCCCAAAGTGATGTTGTCAGCCCACATGGACGAAGTCGGTTTCGTAGTTCGAAAAATCACCAAGGAAGGTTATTTGAAACTCTTACCGGTAGGCGGCTGGTGGGGACACGTCATGCCCGCACAGGAAATGCGTGTCACAACGATGGAAGGCAAGAAATACACAGGGGTCATTGGAAGTCGCGCGCCCCACGGGATGCCGCCAGAAGAAAAGAATAAAGTGATCCCAGCTAATGAATTTTATTTAGATATGGGGGTTCCGTCAGCTGAATATATTCGCCAGTTAGGAATAATGGTAGGCGACATGGTTACACCTAAGACGGTCTTTCGTGAAATGAATGATCCGAATTACTTGCTAGGGAAAGCGTGGGATGATCGAGTTTGTGTGGGTGTCTGTATTGAGGTCATGAACGCTTTAGCCAAAGAAGAGCTAGCTGTTGATGTCTACTTTGCGGCAACGACTCAAGAAGAAGTCGGTATACGAGGTGCCCGTACAGCTGCCCACAGCATTAAGCCCGATTTGGCGATTGCGTTAGATGTCACTACCGCTGTAGACACTCCCTTTGATCAAGGGGGATTGCAACTGGGAAAAGGTCCTGTACTCTCTGTTTTGGATTCGCTAACGATCGGTAATAGTGAACTGCTTGCAAAAATGGAAGAGATTGCAGTAAGACAAAAACTACCTTATCGGCATGACTTCATGACTGTTGGAGGGACAGATGCTTGCAACATCCATAAAGCAATGACAGGAGTTGTTGCAATGACAGTATCGATTCCGACAAGGTATATGCATTCCTCAAGATTAATCATCCACAAAGAAGATTATTTGCAAACAATCATTCTATTGAGTGAATTTTTGAAAAAAATCACCTCTGAAGAAACACGCTCCTTCAAAATTGGACAATAGAGTGTTATTGTTCATCTATGTAAATGCAAAACCAAAATCAGTATCCATCATACTAAGAACCGATATATTTGAGAATCAATCAAATATATCGGTTCTTTTTCTTGGAAAAAGCTTGATAAAAGCAACGATTGTTCAATAAAGCACATGGATACTCGAGTCACTTAAACATCAGATTAAAATAACTCGATATGTTGAAAACGCTTGATTTAACTTATTTTTAAAAAACTGTGAAAAAAATCACAGAAATTGTTTACAAACGAAAAGAGTTATTGTATGATGTGTATGTGAAGTAATTAACAAATAAATTGTTAACGAACTAGGAGGATTACAATGGCTAAGACATTGGAAAAAGAAGTGACGATCGATGTACAAGCAATGATCGATGATCTTGCAAAAAAAGCAAACGTGGCCTTAAAAGAAATGGAAAACTTTGATCAAGAGAAAGTAGACCATATCGTACACGAAATGGCTATGGCAGCCTTAGACAAACATATGCCGCTTGCAAAAATGGCAGTTGAAGAAACGGGTCGCGGAATCTATGAAGATAAAGCAATCAAAAATATGTATGCTTCAGAATATATTTGGAATAGCATCAAACATGACAAAACAGTTGGCGTGATCAATGAAGACAAACAAAAAGGGTTGATCGAAATTGCTGAACCAGTCGGGGTTGTCTGTGGGGTAACTCCAACAACGAACCCAACGTCAACAACGATCTTTAAAGCAATGATCGCATTGAAGACTCGGAACCCAATCGTGTTTGCTTTCCATCCATCTGCTCAAAAATGTTCAGCAGAAGCAGCGCGGATCGTTCGTGATGCAGCAATCGCAGCCGGTGCACCAGAAAACTGTGTGCAATGGATCGAACATCCATCAATCGAAGCAACAGGCTTATTGATGAATCACCCAGGAATCGCCATCGTATTGGCAACTGGTGGTGCAGGCATGGTCAAAGCTGCATACTCAACAGGAAAACCAGCCCTAGGTGTAGGTCCAGGTAACGTCCCTTCTTACATCGAAAAAACAGCAAAAATCAAACGCGCGGTCAACGATTTGATCGTTTCTAAAACATTTGATAACGGAATGATCTGTGCTTCTGAACAAGCAGTGATCGTTGATAAAGAAGTCTATGCAGCTGTTAAAGCAGAGTTTGAAGCTCATCAAGTATACGTGGTAAAACCAAAAGAATTGCAAAAACTTGAAGATGCAGTGATGAATGAAGGCAAATATGCTGTAAATCCAGCAATTGTTGGACATTCAGCAATGGAGATCGCAAAATTAGCAGGCATCAAGGTGCCTGAAGGTACGAAACTATTGATTGCAGAACTAGATGGCGTGGGTGCAGATTACCCATTATCTCGCGAAAAACTTTCTCCAGTTCTAGCAATGATCAAAGCAAACAACACAGAAGATGCTTTCCAAAAATGTGAAGCTATGCTTGATTTAGGTGGATTAGGACATACAGCGGTTATCCACACAGAAAATGAAGATTTGCAATTGGCATTTGGCTTACGCATGAAAGCTTGCCGTATCTTGGTGAATACTCCATCTGCTGAAGGTGGTATCGGTAATATCTACAATGAAATGATCCCTTCATTGACACTTGGTTGTGGTTCATACGGAAAGAACTCTGTTTCTCGTAATGTTTCTGCTGTGAACTTGATCAACGTTAAAACTGTAGCGAAACGGAGAAATAATATGCAATGGTTTAAATTACCGCCAAAAATCTTCTTTGAAAAGAACTCTCTATTATACTTAGAGAAAATGGAAAATGTTGAACGTGTCATGATCGTTTGTGACCCAGGAATGGTTCAATTCGGCTACTGCGATACCGTTCGCGAAGTTCTTGCTCGCCGCAAAAACGATGTGAAGATCGAAGTCTTCTCAGATGTAGAACCAAACCCATCAACAAATACCGTTTATGCTGGAACGAAGATGATGGTTGATTTCAAACCAGATACAGTAATCGCTCTTGGTGGTGGATCAGCAATGGATGCTGCGAAAGGCATGTGGATGTTCTATGAACACCCAGATACATCTTTCTTTGGCGCAAAACAAAAATTCTTGGATATCCGTAAACGGACATACAAGATCGACAAACCAGAAAAAACTCAATTTGTATGTATCCCAACAACTTCCGGTACAGGTTCTGAAGTAACCCCATTTGCGGTTATCACAGATAGCGATACGCATGTGAAATACCCATTAGCAGACTACGCATTAACACCAGATGTAGCGATCGTTGACCCTCAATTCGTCATGTCAGTTCCTGCTTCTGTAACAGCAGATACAGGTATGGATGTATTGACCCATGCGATTGAATCTTATGTGTCGGTAATGGCATCTGATTACACTCGTGGGTTGAGCTTACAAGCAATCAAGTTAGTCTTTGACTACTTAGAAAAATCAGTGAAAACACCGGATATGGAATCTCGCGAAAAAATGCATAACGCATCAACAATGGCAGGTATGGCCTTCGCCAATGCATTCCTAGGTATTTGTCACTCAGTTGCTCACAAAATTGGGGGAGAATATGGTATTCCTCACGGACGTACCAATGCGATTCTTTTACCGCATATTATCCGTTACAATGCCAAAGATCCTCAAAAACATGCGATGTTCCCTAAATATGATTTCTTCCGTGCTGACACAGATTACGCAGACATTGCGAAATTCTTAGGTCTTAAAGGAGAAACAACTGCGGAACTAGTTGAAGCATTAGCAACTGCGGTTTACGAATTAGGTAAATCCGTTGGTATCGATATGAACTTGAAAGCACAAGGCGTGACTCAAGAAGTATTGGATGCAACTGTAGATCGTATGGCTGAATTGGCTTACGAAGACCAATGTACAACTGCGAACCCTAAAGAACCATTGATTTCTGAATTGAAACAAATCATTGTGGATGCTTATAACGGCTAAGCAATGAATGCACCAATCCCCTCGGTATCTTAGCTGCCGAGGGGATATTTTTTGTAGTTGAGAGATACAATGAATTGAGTTAACTGTAGGGTGGTGCAGAAACTAGTAAATTTGACTATAAAAGAAGTGGTATGTGATATGTAATATACAGTAGAGAAAACAATTACTATTCAGCCCGTCTGTTTTTCAACATTATTCTCGAAGCTTTTCTTGACGAAGCAAAAGAAAAACGCAACAATAGAGTAGGAGGTGGTACCGATGGACACAGAGGCCTTAGTGTTAGATTTACTCGTTCAGCAAAAACAAATGGAAGCGTTACAAAACTATTTAATGAAAACATCAATGGTTGAAGATGAAGCAAGCCAAACGTTTCTTTTTGACTTAAAGGATTATGTCGATAGTTTATCTTTAGTGACTATTTACGAAACGGCACCAACGATAGAAGAACGTCAAGTGGAAGAGATGTCGGCTATTCTGGGAGATCAGGCTCAAACACTTCGAGAGTTAATCCGGCAACTAGAAGAACTTGAAGATGCTGGGAAGAAGGATTTCTATGGTCAACAAGACGGTGAGTTGCGCCGAACGATTGCTGGGTTAAAAGGTATCCTCGAGTTAAATGGATTACTTTTACAAGATAATCTTACGTTTCAGAGAAAGTGGAAGGACACCGATGGTACAGTGGTAGTCAAAGAAACAGCGTCCGAAAAAAATGGCTTTTTTCAACGTTTGTTTGGTAAAAACAAGTAGCTTCAGTTTTATTTTTCAGCAGTTTGATGTTTGAAAAGGAGAAAGATGAAAAATCATATACAATTGAAATCAATCACCGAAGAAAACCTTTCTGCTCTTTGGTCGATCAGTTATGGTCCTAAAGCTGACTTAGAGTGGAAAAAGTGGGATGGACCTTATTTTCAGGACCCTATCCTAACCTGGGAAGAATTCAAAAATGGATTTGGCAAAAATTGTTTAAATAATCCATTACGGAAGGCTATTTATTATCAAGGAAGGCTTGTAGGAATCGCCACTGCATATTGGGAAGATGGCAATCTGCATCAATGGCTTGAATTTGGTGTAGCAATCTATGATGCCACTATATGGAATCATGGGGTCGGTAGTCATGCGATGCGTTTGTGGATCACATTCTTATTTGAACAAGAACCACTCATCCAACGGATCGGATATACGACTTGGTCAGGCAATCACCGGATGATGAAGGTTGGGGAAAAACTGGGCATGACGAAAGAAGCACAAATCCGTAGAGTTCGTTATTGGGAAGGCCACTATTATGACTCAGTAAAATACGGTGTGCTGCGAGAAGAATGGAACCAAAGAATGGGCAGGTAAGAAAAAAACTGCACTGTACCAATAAACGGGATTTTTTGTTCCGTCTGTTGGCATCGATAACAGATCTAACTGCTAAAACGTAAAAAATATCTATTTGTGGATCCAGCTGGGGATATTCCTTGCTGGTCTTTTTTTGTCGCCAACTGTTATTGATTGTCTTGCTCCACAATATCGAAAGACGAGGAAGCTAAGAAGCAGCTTTATTTCAGCTGATCAATTTACAATTTTAGATGCAATCCTTTTTTGAAAGTCATGGGAGAGTAAGCGTAGATACACTGATTTTTGTTTGAAGCAAAGTCAAAGCAGGTACAGCTATTTTTTTTGCTACCATTATTCCTAGAAATACTTTGGTCTACAGATACAGTAGTTATTAATTTTTAGCAAATGAAATGGCGTGATTGGGGTGTGAAAAGTGCGTAACGTTCGTGCTATATTTCACTAGTTAAGTTATAACTTTACTATTTTCCATTTTAGGATTATTATTATTAAAATGAGAATATGGTTAAAAAAAGAAAAGGTAATGATTAGCAAAAAAGGAGATCAAAAATAAACGAAAAATATTTAGCTATGTATCTTTATTTGTCTTATTAAATTCACCACTGGCTACCCCCGTAGTGACAGTACTAGCAGCGGAGGGAAACGACTCTGTACAGTCTGACACCACCCAAGAAACTAGCAACGATTCAGTTGAGACTGTTACTGAATCTTCTACCTCTGAAAGTGTTACTTCTGATTCAAAGGAATCAAGTTCTGAGAGTGAAGCATCAACAACATCAACAGCATCAACAGTAGGTACAGAAGAATCATCGATTCCAGATACAAGTTCTGCCAAATCAAAGGAAAAATCAGCTAGAAGTTTGTTGCCATCAAATGCTCAACAGTTCGCAAATTCGTTGCCTGATAATCAAGCCAATACTGAGGATGTTTCTAGTTGGTTACCAGATCCTACATTACAGTCAATAGTGGCGAAGGCATTAGGAATCGAAGTATCAGAAATCACTAAAGAAAAAATCAGTAAAATGCAGACAATCTATATTTATTCGACTGATTCAGCTCTTGCTGATTTGTCCGGTTTGGAGTATGCCACAAGCCTGTCTTCCTTTTACATGAATGGAACCAATCAGATTTCTGATTTTTCGGTATTAACTAAGATAGATAGTTTAGTCTATGCTTATTTAATGGGAGCGAATGTTACAGATGACAATGTTCCTGATTTTGGGGACAATTTTACTCGATTGAACCTTTCTTCTGCTAATGTCACAGATGCTGTCTATCCGAAGATACTTGAAATGAAGAATTTAGAATCACTTACTTTTGAGTCGAATATGAATATTACTACGATTGCGCCATTGGCTACATTGCCGAATTTAAAGGAATTACGGATTCAATTTTGTGCGGTCAGCGATTTCACCGTTATCAACAATTTTCCTGTCTTAGAAAATCTGGCGGCTTATGGGCAGAATACAGGAAGAAGTGATGGAGTGACTACGATATCCGCTAAGGAGCTGAATTATGATGCTGCAACGCAGTCATTTTTTGTCCCGTTTTCGATCATGCCCAATCGACTAACAAATTTTGATGGCTATGTTCCACCTTTTTCAACATCCAATAGTCAAAGCCAAACGTATTTTGACTTAAACGGGGTTCAACTCCCTTCTTCTCAGCTATCTATTACAGATCAAGACGTCACTGTGTCTGATATAACCCCAGAAGAATTTGAAGGTATTCATACGATGAAATACAATTCACGTCTGAATAATCCAGCCGGGACATATGCACAACCAGATGGGTTTAGCTTCTACGCGATTTCTTCAGGTACCTATTTGCATCAATTTGCGATCAATCATCAAGAAGCAGCCGCAGATGTCACAGTAGAATATGTGGACACAGATGGAAATGAGATCCACGCACCACAAGTCATTACAGGGAATGTTGGAGATGACTACGACGCTACGACAGATGTATACAAACTAACGATCAATGGTTATACATTAGACACGAAACAGTTGCCAGATAATGGTATTGGGGTAATGAGTGATCAAGCACAAACAGTGACCTATGTGTACGCGAAAGACCCTGTAAAAGCCGCAGATGTGACGGTGAAATATGTGGACACAGATGGAAATGAGATCCACGCACCACAAGTCATTACAGGGAATGTTGGAGATGACTACGATGCTACGACAGATGTATACAAACTAACGATCAATGGTTATACATTAGACACGAAACAATTACCAACTAATAGCACTGGGGTAATGAGTGATCAAGCCCAAACCGTGACCTATGTATATACCAAAGATCCTGTGAAAGCGGCAGATGTGACGGTAGAATATGTGGACACAGATGGAAATGAGATCCACGCATCACAAGCCATTTCAGGAAATGTTGGAGATGACTACGACGCTACGACGGATGGATACAAACTAACGATCAATGGTTATACATTAGACACGAAACAGTTGCCAAAGAATGGCACTGGAGTAATGAGTGATCAAGCGCAAACCGTGACATATGTGTATACGAAGAATTCGGATAAAGGCAAAGATTAAGAAAGAGCGGCAGCTGTGACAGTTGTCTATGTTGACAAAGACGGCAAAGAAATTCATGCAGCGAAAACCATTCAAGGAAATATCGGTGATCACTATGATGCTACTACGAAAGAATATCAGTTGTCGATCAATGGTTATCATCTAGATGAGAGCCAATTACCAGAAAATCGGATCGGAAAGCTAGGGAAAGAGCCGCAAACCATCACATATGTATATACAAAAGATGCTTCTCCAGCAAAAACATCCACTTCAGAGCAAAAAAACAAGACATCAACATCTAAGAAAGAAAATACAAATTATCAAAAAGATTCAGAATCAAAAGCAAAATTACCACAAACCAATGACGTATCAAAAAGTTATTTAAACCTTATAGGAATTGGATTAGTCAGCTTTATTGAATTCTATTTAATAAAAAGACGAAAATAAAAGGTAGCAGTTCTTTTTGATTACGAGATGTCGATTCTTAAGTGGAGACAAGGATTGTTCATTAAGAACGATCGATGAGTAAACGACTAAATACCAAAACAAGGAGCCTATCTTCTTGTTTTGGTATTTTTGTGTGCGGTAGTCTTTAGGAATCAGTACATCGACAGCTCAAAAAAATAGATCTATTTACAAATACACTTTTTAAAACATAGAGAACGTTCATGCATTTAAAGGAATTTCTTGTTCTATGCTATACTTGGGGCATCAAAAAATACTTTTGACTAAAACCGATAAAACATGCAACGATAATACCGGGTGACGTTCTTTGAACTTTGTTATTGTGTAGGAGATGGGAGAGAAGACGAATGAATCCTTTAGAGAATATGAATCAGGCAATGGCCTATCTAGAAGAAAACTTGTTAGAAGAAATTGATTTTACACACATGGCTAAATTAGCTGGTTGTTCGGAATATCATTTTCGGCGGGTATTTTCCTATTTGGCGGGTATGTCTTTAAGCGAATATTTGCGATGCAGGAAATTGGTTTTGGCAGGAGACTTGTTGAAACAAGGAGCGAAAGTAATCGACACTGCAACGTTACTTGGCTATGATTCGTCGGATGCTTTTAGTAAAGCCTTTCGTGGGATGCATGGCATTTCTCCCTCACAAGCAAAACAGCTGGATGTTATTCTAAAAGCATTTCCACCAATGACTTTCCAGCTGACAATCAAAGGAGGTAACAAAATGGACTATCGGATCGTGCACAATGAACCTTTTCAAATCGTCGGTTTCAAAAAAAGAATCACGCTGCAGTATCAGGGAGAGAATCCGCAAATGACATCACTGTATGAAAAGCTGACGCCAGAGCGCATTATGGAACTCAAAAATCTGGCAAATATCCAGCCGCGAGGAATTATCAGTGTGTCGGCAAATTTTGTCGAACGAGAAGTGGAAGGAACAGCGCTTGATCAGTATGTCGGTGTAGCAACTACCCAAAAAGCATCAGAACCTTATGATGTGTTACAAGTGGAAGAATCTGATTGGGCAGTCTTTACAGTAGTAGGACCATTTCCAGAAGCAGTTCAAGAAACTTGGGCGCGTATTTACAGCGAATGGCTGGCAATGTCTGATTATCAATTAACTGGAGGACCCGAACTTTTGTGGCATGAAAGTCCTGATTTGTCTAAACCCGACTGCAAAAGCGAGCTATGGATTCCAGTCAGTAAAAGCTGATGATTGACGAATCAAACGTCACGAAAGAACGTGCAAAGTGAGGAATCAAAACAAGCCAAAAGAAGCACAGAAAGTTACTTCTGTGCTTCTTTTGTATATTCATTGAATAGGAGTTTGAGAAGAATCCATGATGTGGAATTTGTGAGAATAAGACGAGTGATGGTGCAAGAAACTTTGGGCGAAGCCCATTGCTCAAAATAAGTAAGCTAAAAAAATATATTCAAAATAAAAAATGTTATTGTATGTTTGAGAAGTAAGAAGTAGACTATTCTTAATAGTAGACTACTCTTAATGATAGAATGGCGCCTTTTATAGACAAACGTTTTTGAACAAGTATGCCAGGGAGGAGCTGGGTAAATGGACAAGCAAACGAGTAATCAATCATGGTTTTATAGTACATTTTCAAATGACATCCAAAAAATGTTACTCGATGGAAAGCGGGTAGCAGCACTGATTGAAATTGACGCCAAGGAATATCCTCAAGGGTTTGTCAAATGTTCAGCTGGAACGCCTAATTGCAAATGTATCATTGGAGAAGATACGATTGACATAATCAAGTTGGGGGAAAACCATTGTTTGTTTATGAAAAAGCAGGAACAGGAACTATTTCACATAAGAAGAGCAGACTTGGAATATCTTTATTTAGAGATAAGAAGATTAGGAGCTGCGACTAATGGGTACCATTTCTTATTTTTAGATTTGAAAAGCAAGATAAATCCGAACCCGCTAAAATTTGCTATCAATTCTTTGAAACCATTTTTGCTGCTGTGGAATCATCCAGCTTTTGCAGCAATTGAAAAAAGGATAGACGATCGCTTAACTCCTTTACTAAATTGCAATGATTCAGATAGGATCCCTGACGAAATCAAAAGTAATAGAATCGATATTCCTTTAGTGACTGATCGAATAGAATAGAGACAGATTCAAATTAGTCCAAGTGTCAGGTGAAACCCGACTATCGCATTTTCATTGAAACAAGCAAAAAGACTGCGAAGAACCTTTAGAAAGGTTCTGTCGCAGTCGTTTTCTTGTATACCATAATCAGTTCACCATTTTCTGGATCTATGTGGTGGGTATGCCTAAAGCCAAAAGCGGTATAAAACGAAAAGATCGTTTTGTTCTCTTTGTGGGCACTTAAATAGATTTTTTCCACTGTCCAATGGCAGAAAAGATAGTCTAGGAGCAACGGCATAAATTTCTTGCCTAAGCCTAATTTTTGCCAATGCTGATCGATCATCAAGCGATCCAACCAAATACTTTGTTCTTGTTCGTTATAGGCACCGACCATTGCAAAGCCGACAATGGTTTCTTCTTTGTACAAAGCAAGCGGGACCCAATGCAAAGAAGTATCATATGCAGCTTCCAGCAAGGAGGTGGTGTTGTCTTCAATAAAAGTATGTTGGGATTCTGATACTTTTAAGGCAGCAATTGTACGCCAAGTAGACTGGGACACTTCTTCAATTCTGACTGTCATAGTGTATGTCCTTTCTTCCATTTTTTTTAGTATAACGAAAGCTGTCTCAAAGAACAAATACAGTTGCCGCAATTAGCAGCTAGTCTTGCGTTAGGGGGAGAAGCCGGGCTGTACTTTTCGTATTTAATTTACTTTTTAGCAATAGTTTACTTTTTGTTTACTATTTCCTGTTACTATAGTATTGGCTCAGTTTTTATTATTCTGATAATCAAATTTTATTTTCTTTATTTAAAAAGGTAAGAAATCGGATCATTGCGTGTGCAAGGAAGAAAGAATTCACTCTTTCACAACTGACTGAAGGCATCGGTTGAAGTACCTACAAGTATGGGCTAAAATCGAAAAAAATAGACAGCACCTCCTTTCAATAAGAGGCGGATCACGTCGTGAAAACAGGCGATCCCAATTTTTTCAAAGAGAACACTTTAAATGATGGCTGCATAACTATGTTGAATCATCGCTATCAAAGAGAAGAGGAAAAGAATGACTATCAAGCAGCGTTTATTTATATCGCATATATTGATGATTATTGTCCCAGTTTTATTGAGCTTATTAGCTTCAGTGATTGCTTTTTTAATGGTCTGGCGTTATTTCTGGGGGCTAGATGAAGGAGCCATGATCAAGAATACCGAATTTCGTGCCCAGTATGCGACGGTTGAAAGTCTGGTGATCAAATGGGATACGGAGAAGACGACAGATGCAGAAGTAGTCGCCGACATGCAACATTTCAAAAAGACCAATCATAGCAAAAATATTGCATTGCTGGTTTATCGCGGCGACAAGCTAATTTCGTCTGTAGGGGAAGTAACAGATCAAAAAATGAAAGAAACTGCTCTTAAAGAAGAGGGAGAACATAGTTACTTAAAAGATCAAACCTTTCTTACGACATTTGATACCAGCAACTACAAGATTATCTTGATCAATTCAAATTATTACAATGATTTGTATTATCAAGATCCATTATGGGATCGCGATTACAAAGCGATGTTGTCTCGGATCATCGTGTTAGTCGTGATTTTGATTTTGTCGATTATTTTTATTACTAGCCGTGTTCTGACGCGATATCTCACAAGAAGTATTACCGATCCTTTGGAATTATTGACTGTAGGTTTCTATAAAATCAGAGAAGGAGATCTGCAATATCAAATCCAGTATACGAAGCAAGATGAATTTTTACCGGTCTCAAAAGACTTCAACGGTATGGCACGTCAGCTGAAAGAAATGATGGATAATCAAAACAAACTGGAAACCAATCGTCGAGAATTGATCGCGGGTATTTCCCATGATCTGCGAACCCCACTGACTTCGATCAAAGCCTATGTCGAAGGATTAGAGAAGGGGATCGCTAATACACCTGCCATGCGGACCAAATATTTTACGATTGTAAAACAGAAGATCGATGATTTGGACCAAGTGATTGCACAGCTTTTCTTGTTTTCTAAGTTGGATACCGGTGAATTTCCTTTCAATCTAGTGACAACTACTAGTAAAAAACTGATCGATGAATACATCGGCTTTATCCAGCAGGAATACGAATTGAATGGATTGACGATTCTATTGGAACCGACGGATCAAAACGTTTCGCTAGAAGTGGATCCAGTTCAGTTTCGTACAGTCTTAACAAATCTATTTGAAAATGCCCGCAAGTATGTGGATCGCAACGATAAACAAGTGGTCGTCTCTTATGAAGTAGTTGAGGAACAGTTTATCTTGTCGATCATTGATAACGGCAGCGGTGTTTCGGAAGAGAATTTGGAAGACTTGTTTGAACTTTTCTATCGCGATGACCGCTCAAGAACCAACCCGAGCAAAGGCAATGGCTTAGGCTTAGCGATTTCGAAGAAAATCATTGAAGGATTCAATGGAACGATTCAAGCGTACAACCATCCAGCAGGGGGATTAGCGATCGTTATCACCCTCCCAGTTAAATCAAAAAGGAAGTGATCGAAGTTGAGTGTACGAGTATTAATTATTGAAGACGATGAAGATATTTCAATGATCGAAAAAGATTTTTTAGAAATGGAAGGGTATGAAGTCCATATCGTTAACGACGGTTGTGTGGGCTATCATGAAGCATTGACGGAGAAATACCAATTGATCCTATTGGATGTGATGCTGCCAGGAATGGATGGACATGAGATTTGTCGAAACATTCGCGATAAAGTCGATATTCCAATCATTATGGTCACGGCCAAGTCAGAAGAATTAGAAAAGCTGCGAGGTTTAGGTATAGGTGCGGATGATTATATTTCGAAACCTTTTTCGCCAACCGAACTTGTCGCTCGGGTCAAAGCGAACATTGCACAATACAATCGGATCAAGCGCGGACAACAGACAGAAACTGTATCTAGTGAAATCGAATTAGGCGGTATCCGAATCAATTCACAAACGCATCGGGTTTACGTGGATGGAATCGAAGTTGACTGCAAACATCGAGAGTATGAGTTATTGCTCTTTTTGATGGAAAATCCAGAGATCGTCTTCAGCAAAGAACAACTCTATGAAAAAATCTGGGGGATGGAAGCACTAGGCAACATCCGAACCGTCGCCGTCCATATCAATCGTTTAAGAGAAAAAGTCGAGGAAGATCCCACCAATCCACAATATATTCAAACCGTCTGGGGAGCAGGGTATCGCTTTAAGGCGTAACATTGCAGCAAAGTGGTTAGTTGCTGCCTAAAAATATAGCAGCAAGAATCTTTTTTCAGCATAGGTGCTGTTTAAAGAGATTCTTGCTTTTTTTATGAAGAGATGACAATTTTGTTCGTGAAAGCCATTTTGTATTACAAAAATGTAAGCAGATTAAAAAAAAACTAATAAATGAAATAAAAAGTTTATCGCCAGTTTATAAATTGTTTAACATTTCAAGGTCAATTATTTACTCCTTCATTCTAGAATCAATATAGCAAGAAAAGGAGGGATTTGGTGAAACAACGAATCAAAAATGAACATGTGCGTCAAGCACTCTTCTTTGCAGGCAAAACCCTTTTTTATTTCTGTATCATTTTGATGCTGATTTATCTTTATCATTATAAAAACGTGCAAGGTGGCACCTTTATCTATAATGAATTTTAGGAGGAATGTTCATGAACGTGGTAAATATTGTGCAAGCCATTGAAGAATGGGCACAAAAGGATCCAGAGAGGATTGCCTACCGAGAAGATGACCTAACATATACTTATGGACAATTAGCAGCTCGATCCGACCAATTAGCTGCCTATCTCGAGGAAACTCTGGAAACTCGCGGACCGATCGTGGTTTATGGCGAGTTAGAATTTGACATGCTAACAGCCTTTTTGGCAGCTTCCAAAACAGGTCGGGCATATATTCCGATTGAAAGTACCACGCCAAAAGAGCGTATTGAATTGATCCTCTCTGTGGTTACGCCAGATTTGATCATTAGCGTAGCTGACTGGCAAGGTCCGGAAACAATGATTCCAATGCTAGAAATAAATCAATTGGAAGAAATCTATCAAAGTGGGCGCAATTTAGGCACTACAAAAGTACTAGGGAAGGATGATATTTACTACATCATCTTCACATCAGGAACGACCGGCATCCCTAAAGGAGTTCAGATTAGTCATGGAAATTTATTGAGTTTCGTGCAATGGACATTGAAGGATTTTTCTTTACGCGAAGGGATGCATTATTTGGCACAGGCACCGTATTCCTTTGATCTCTCTGTCATGGGGTTATATCCAGCATTGACTTCTGGCGGCTGTTTGGTGCCTTTAAAAAAGGCGGTCATTAATGACTTCAAAACATTGTTTGGAACCTTGCCGCAATTGGCTATCAATGTTTGGATCTCGACACCTTCATTTATGAAACTATGTTTGATGGAAGAGACCTTTGACGGGATGCACGTTCCTCAGTTGGAACGTTTCTTATTCTGTGGGGAAGAACTACCAAAAAAAACCGCTCACGCACTGCTGGAACGTTTTCCAAATGCAAAAATCTACAATACCTATGGACCTACTGAAGCGACTGTTGCCGTATCCGGAGTGCAAATCACTGAAGAATTACTGGAGCAATATGATCGAGTGCCAATTGGGTATGTGAAAGAAGATTCGACGGTTTTTTTTATGGAAGAAGATCAACTAGTTCCTAAAGGGCAAGTAGGTGAGATCATCATTAGTGGTCCTAGCGTGTCAAAAGGGTATCTGAACAATCCCGAGAAAACAAAAGAGGCATTTTTTGTCCATGAAGGGCAACCAGCGTATCGAACCGGCGATAGTGGCAGAATGACGGAAGATGGTTTGTTGCATTATGAAGGGCGTCTTGATTTTCAAGTGAAGTTCCATGGGTATCGAATGGAATTAGAAGAGATCGACCATCATTTAAGCAATAGTTCGTGGGTCAAACAAGCCGTCGTAGTCCCTAAATATCAAGAAAAGAAAGTGGAACAGCTGATTGCTTATGTCGTTCCCGAAACGCACCCCTTCGAGAAAGAGTTCCAACTGACAAAAGCCATCAAATCTTCACTGAGTGAAACAGTGATGGAGTATATGATTCCGCAGCGATTTATCTATGTTGAGCAGTTGCCTCATACGGCAAATGGCAAAATCGACCGCAAATGGCTGACAAATGAGGTGAATCCTTCATGAACCTGCAGCATATGATTCCTTATGCAAATCCCACCTATTTCATTTGGCTAATGGTAGGATTGCTTCCGATGATGCTTGTGCTGCTGTTCAAACAAAAGCGTTGGCAATGGTATCAAACGTTACTCACACTAGTGGTATTGTACGTAAGTTTTGGTGGTGAATATTGGCAACAGGGGCTAGCGCTGATCGGATACGTCGTGTATCAGACATTACTCGTCTATGGCTATTATCAGCATCGCCAACGAGCAAATACTTCAGGCGTCTTTTATGGTGCAGTGGTAGCAGCGATTTTACCATTGGCATTGAGCAAAGTCACCCCTTTCTTTGTTGGACATGCCTCATTGATTTATTTCTTGGGTATCTCTTATCTGACCTTTAAATCAGTGCAAATGATCATGGAGATACGGGATGGACTGATCAAAGAATACCATCCTTGGCGTTATATCCAGTTTCTACTATACTTTCCAACGATTTCTTCGGGTCCGATCGATCGATATCGCCGCTTTGAGAAGGATCTGCTGAATCCGCCGACAAAAGAAGTGTATCTCGATTATTTAAACAAAGGAGTCGCCAAAATCATGCTAGGGCTCCTGTATAAGTTCATTCTTGGTTATTATCTCGGTCAAGTATTACTGCCGATCGTAACCAAAGAAGCCCTGCAAAATGGCTTGTTCTCTTGGGGAATGCTGAGTTATATGTATGTTTATAGTATGTATCTGTTCTTTGATTTTGCTGGCTATAGTTTGTTTGCGATTGGTGTCAGCAACTTCATGGGTTATGATACACCAGCTAACTTCAATAAACCTTTTCTGGCGCCTAATATCAAAGAATTCTGGAATCGTTGGCACATGAGTCTGTCTTTTTGGTTCCGAGACTATGTGTACATGCGTTTAATGTTCACACTGATCAAGAAGAAAGTTTTCAAAAGCCGTATCGTCGCATCCAATGTCGGCTATTTTGCCCTCTTTTTGTTAATGGGCATTTGGCATGGACTTACCTGGTATTACATTTTATACGGGGTATATCATGCGACATTGATTTGCGGAAATGATGCGTGGATCCGTTGGAAGAAAAAACAAGGAAATCTGCCATCGAACAACCTAACCAAAGCGGTGTCCACTGTATTGACCTTCCAAGCAGTTTGCTTTAGTTTTCTGATTTTCTCAGGAATCTTGGACAAATTATTCGTTAAATAAAAGGAGAAAAGAATATGACAACCAAAGAAGCAGTATTAGACATTTTAGAATCAGTTACAGGAAGTGATGAAGTAAAAGAAAACGAAACAATCGATCTTTTTGGTGAAGGATTATTAGATTCATTAGGATCTGTTCAATTGCTGGTTGAACTAGAAGGGCAGTTAGGAATTGAATTTCCCGTATCGGAATTTGACCGGGCAGAGTGGAATACACCAGCAAAAATCATTGAGAAAGTCGACACGCTGCAAAGCCGATGATGAAAAAACGACTACTCACGGCTTTTGGACCGCTTCTTTGTGTGGGGATTCTTGTCGGGGTACTCTTCCTTGGCCCTTGGAAGATCAATAGCTACGATCCGAAAGTCATCGCTCAAGCGGCGACGGCAATGAATGATGTGGTGTTTCGCGGGGATCGTATCAAAAATGAGGCAATAGCAACAGGAAAATATGTCCCATTTTTTGGCTCATCCGAATTAAACCGTGTGAGTGCCACCCATCCTTCCGTATTGTCGCAGAAATATCAACGTTCTTATACGCCATTTTTGATTGGTGCACCTGGCACCCAGTCGCTGACCCAGTACGCCATCATTCAATCAATGGCGAAAGAATTAGCAGGGAAAAAAGCAGTCTTCATCGTTTCCCCTCAATGGTTCGTTCCTAAAGGGTTGAAAGGAGACTATTTCAACCATCATTATTCCGAACAGCATGTGTACGATTGGCTCTCTTCGTTAAAGAAAGTCTCTGACACCGATCAATACTATGCCGAACGTCTCTTAGACTATTCGAAAGTGAAAGAAAATAGCTTGACGGAACAAGTCTTGAATGAAGTGAAATCCGGTAAGATACCGACTGATTGGCAGAAAAAACAGATTGATCTGCAACGATCTATTTTGAAACGGGAAGATGAGCTTTTTAGTGGTCTTGGGTTGGGGCACAACTTGACTGACAAAATCACTGCTGCTGCAAAGAAATTACCTTCTACCTATAATCTCGCTCAAATAGAACAAGTAGCCGATAATGAAGGAAAAGCAGAAACGACTAATAATTCTTTAGGGATCAAGAATTCTTTTTACCAACATAATCTGCAAAGCCGCATAGATAAAATGAAAGGCTCTCAAAAGAAATGGGATTATCGTTTTGGACCAGAATATAGCGACTTTCAACTAGTACTGACAGAATTTGCTCGCAACAATGTGGATGTCTTATTTGTGATTCCGCCCATCAATCAGAAGTGGATGGATTATACCGGCTTGCCGCAAGAGGTGTTGTCCGGTTTTGACAAAAAGATCCGCTACCAGTTAAGAAGCCAGGGCTTCATGAATATCGCTGATTTATCAACGAAGGGCAATCAACCCTATTTCATGGAAGATACGATTCACTTAGGCTGGCGTGGCTGGTTGGCAGCAGATGAATACATTCAGCCATTCTTGGATTCCAAGGTCAAAGAAAAACCGTTGTATGAAATCAACCATTATTTTCTCTCCAAAAATTGGCAGCAAGAGGCACCAAAAGATATTCAGGGGAAATGAAAAAGGAGGACTGTTGGAGAATAGGAATGCTGGAGGCTTCATTCAATGAGTAGACATACGAAAAGACATGCAAAAAGACGCTCAAAAAGACGCTCAAAAAGAAACGTTCAAAAACTATTGCTTGGGATTGATATCCTGGTAATCATTTGTGGTCTCATTGGCATCTACTACTTGTTTTTGCCAACGGAACCAACGGCTGCTTCTGATCATTACAGTGAGCAAGTCGCACATTCCAGTACTGCCAGCAGCTCCTCCTCCAAAAAGGAGCAACCCGCAAACAAGAAACAGGACTTGTTGGATGCGGGGAACTATGACAATCTCATTAGTGACCAAGAAGTCGTCACAGCCGAAGGAGCCAGCTACGATCAGAAAATTCTTTCCAGTGGTTTTATTGGAAGTGCATTGGTTGTAAAAAACGGGAAAGTCCTGCTGCACAAAGGGTACGGATATGCTGACAAAGCAGCTGATGTCAAAAACACCCCGGCAACATTATTCAATATTGGCTCGATGCAAAAAGGATTGACGGCGGTCTTGATCATGCGGGCAATTAAGGAAGGGAAACTATCCTTGACGGATACATTAGCGCGCTTTTATCCGTATATTCCAGGCGCTGCCAAGATTACGATTCAGCAAATGCTGCAGATGGCTTCCGGACTCAAACTTTCAGAAAATCCGCAAGGGCTGGAAGACGTGCAACAGATCCTCGACTGGGATGCCACCCATGCTGTCTTATCCGGAACCCAAGGAACATTCAAATATAGTCCCATCAACTACAATTTACTGGCAGGTATTTTGACAAAAGTATCAGGAAAAAGTTATGATGCGTTGTTAACGGATTTTTTTATCAATAAGAATGGGTTGAAACAATCTTTCTTGTATAAAGCCTTTTTACAGCAGGATCATCCTACGGTCAATTACAAAACGGATGGCGAAGCAGATCCTTACGGGAACCCTAACAATATTTCCTCAGCCAACTTGGCAGCTGAGGTAGGAACTGGAAATCTCTATATGTCAGTTGGCGACTTGTATCGCTATTATGATTTATTATTGAATGGGAAACTGCTGGATAAAGCTTCACTGAAGCAAATGTGGCAACCAGCCGCTGGCGGGTCCTATGCCGCAGGTTTTTATGACAAAGGGACTTATTTTCGGGCTCATGGTGGTAAAGGAGGATTCGAATCGTTTGGGTTGTTTTCTAAAGACAACAAAACCAGCGTGATCCTACTATCCAATCGTGGACGTAAAAGCGACACAGAATTAATGAATCAACTCTATCATCCGCTTGCAAATGTTGATGCTTCTTTTTGATTGCATCATTTTGCTCGTGCAAGCTTAGAGTTTTCAAGTAGGATACCCTCTGTTCCTAAAGACAAAAGCACATGCTTTCGTCGGGGCTGAGGGTGTCTTTTTTTAGTTTCTTTCAAAGGGGATCCTCACAGCAGTTTGTAATGATTCCAATGTATCTCTAGGGGCTAGATTAGAAGAATTTTAAAAAAGTAGGCAATTGCGTTTGAACTTCATTCTCAATTAGTCTAAAATAGTGAGAAAGAAAAGATACTGGAGGGAACAGAATGTCAGTTTTAGAAATCAAAAACCTGCATGTCCAAATTGAAGATAAAAAGATCTTAAAAGGTGTTGATCTTGTTTTAAAAACCGGTGAGATCCATGCCATCATGGGACCTAATGGGACAGGAAAATCTACCTTATCTGCAGCAATTATGGGAAACCCGAATTATGAAGTCACTGAAGGAGAAATCTTGTTCGATGGGGAAAATGTGCTGGAAATGGAAGTGGATGAGCGAGCACGTTTAGGTTTGTTCTTGGCGATGCAATACCCTAGTGAAATTCCAGGAATCACAAATGCTGAATTCATGCGAGCTGCTATCAACGCTAAACGGGATGAAGAGGACAAAATCTCTGTCATGGATTTTCTAAAGAAATTAGATCAAAAAATGGATCTATTGAACATGCCAGAAGAAATGGCAGAACGCTATTTGAATGAAGGTTTCTCTGGCGGGGAAAAGAAACGGAACGAAATCTTGCAATTATTGATGCTAGAACCAACATTTGCGATTTTAGATGAAATCGACTCTGGATTAGACATTGATGCCTTGAAAGTCGTCGCTAAAGGGGTCAATGAAATGCGCGGGGAAGGCTTTGGCGCGCTCATCATTACACACTATCAACGGTTGTTGAATTATATCACTCCTGACGTGGTACATATCATGATGGAAGGTCGCGTGGTAATGACGGGATCTGCTGATTTAGCGAAACGCCTGGAAGCTGAAGGCTATGCTGGAATCAGTAAAGAATTAGGGATCGACTACAAAGAAGAAGAAGCATAAGGAGGCAAGGCAAATGGCAAAATTACAGGATTATCTTGACCAAGTCAACGTGTTTTCAGCGTTGAAAGAAGAACCTGAATGGATGTTGGAACTCCGCCAAGCAGCCCTTGCAAAAGTGGATGAACTCCCGTTTCCAAAAATTGAACGGGTCCGTTATGAACGCTGGCCTTTGTTTAATATCAATGAAGCAGCACTTGTCGGTGAACAAGAATTCTCTGGCGTGATTGATCCAGCGGCAGCAGGATTGGGGGCAGTTCCATCCTTTGATGCAATGGATAGCCATCCAACGGTTGTTCAGTTTGATGAAACAACGGTCTTTGAACAATTACCGCAACATCTAGTGGATCAAGGTGTCATTTTTACGGACTTGTTTACCGCAATGAGAGAAGTACCAGAACTCGTCAATCAATACTATATGACTAAAGCAGTCCCAATGGATGAAGACAAAATGACTGCGGCCCATGCGGCAT
Organism: Enterococcus sp. ARL09-542; assembly: GCF_005234805.1. Classification (NCBI taxonomy): domain Bacteria; kingdom Bacillati; phylum Bacillota; class Bacilli; order Lactobacillales; family Enterococcaceae; genus Enterococcus; species Enterococcus sp. ARL09-542. Next base: position 7,276 of record NZ_QPQX01000008.1, on the reverse strand, counting down.
TTATGAATAGTGGTTTATTTTTATATGTACCCAAGAATGTCATCATTGAAGAACCACTAGAAGCAATCTTCTATCATAATGGCAATAGCCAAGCGCATTTCTTCAAGCATGTCTTGATCGTAGCAGATGAGCACAGTGAATTCAGCTACTTGGAACGTTTCCAAACCAAAGGGGATCAAGCCAAAAAGTTATCTGGAAATATTGTTGTAGAAGTGATCGCCAAAGCAGGGGCTAAAGTCAAATTCTCAGCTATTGATCAATTGGGGGTCAATATCACTACCTATATGAATCGACGAGGCTATGTCTTACGAGACGCTATGGTTGATTGGGCGATTGGTGTCATGAATGACGGCGATGTGATTGCTGACTTTGATTCAGACCTCGTTGGCGAAGGCGCCCATTCTGAAGTAAAAGCTGTTGCTATCAGTGCCGGTCGGCAAACACAAGGGATCGATACGCGAGTGACAAATAAAGCACCACATTCGATCGGCCACATTTTGCAACATGGTGTCATTAGAGAACGCGGCGTCTTGACCTTCAACGGTATCGGACATATTTTAAAAGGAGCCAAAGGTGCCGATGCCCAACAAGAAAGTCGGGTCTTAATGTTGTCTGACCAAGCTCGTGGCGATGCCAATCCGATTCTATTGATTGACGAACATGAAGTTACGGCAGGACATGCTGCCAGTGTGGGTCGTGTCGATCCAGAAGAAATGTACTACTTGATGAGTCGCGGCTTGCGCAAGGAAGAAGCAGAACGCTTAGTGATTCGCGGATTTCTGGGATCTGTCTTAACAGCCATTCCTGTGAAAGAAGTGCAACAAGAACTGGTGGCTGTTATTGAAGGGAAGTTACTTGCATGATCGATGCCCAAAAAGTGAAACAAGCGTTTCCTATCTTGGATCAAGTCGTCAATGATGAGCCATTAGTCTATCTTGATAATGCTGCCACCACCCAAAAGCCGGAAGCCGTTTTGAAGACGATCGCTGCCTATTATCATCAAGACAATGCCAACGTTCACCGTGGCGTTCATACATTGGCGGAACGGGCGACCCATTCTTATGAAGCCGCGCGGGAAAAAGTTCGCCATTTTATTCAGGCCAAAGAAACCGCCGAAGTGTTTTTCACTCGTGGTACGACGACAAGCCTGAATTGGGTAGCCCGCAGTTTTGGGGATCAATTTGTCAATGAAGGTGATGAGATCGTGATCTCTTACATGGAGCACCATTCCAATATCATCCCATGGCAACAACTGGCAAAACGCAAGAAAGCGATTCTGAAATATATCCAATTGACGCCAGAAGGTATCCTTGACATGGATGATGCACGTCAACAGATCACGGATAAAACAGCGGTGGTTGCCATTGCTCATGTCTCAAATGTTCTTGGTGTGATCAATCCAATTGCTGAGTTAACGCAACTAGCCCATCAACACCAAGCCGTGATATTAGTAGATGGCGCCCAAGCAGTTCCCCATATGTCAGTTGATGTCCAATCATTAGATTGTGACTTCTATGCTTTTTCTGGTCATAAAATGTGCGGCCCGACCGGCATTGGTGTCTTATATGGCAAACGTTATTGGTTAGATCAGATGGAGCCAGTGGAATTTGGCGGCGAAATGATTGATTTCGTTCATCTTCAAGAAAGCACGTGGAAAGAATTGCCATGGAAGTTTGAAGCAGGTACTCCAAACATAGCTGGCGCCATCGGGCTAGGGGCAGCGGTAGATTACTTGAGTGAACTTGGGTTAGCGGCCATCCATCAACACGAGGCTGAACTGGTCGCTTATGTTTTGCCAAAATTGCAAGCCATTGATGGACTGACGATTTATGGTCCACAAGAAGCAGCCAAACGAACAGGTGTCATCGCTTTTAACATCGACGGGATTCATCCCCATGATGTAGCGACTGCATTAGACATGGAAGGTGTCGCTGTCCGTGCCGGTCATCATTGTGCACAACCCCTCTTAAACTATTTGCACGTACCGGCAACTGCACGTGCCAGCTTTTACCTGTATAATACAAGAGAGGACGCCGATCGATTGGTTGACGCCATCAAGTTAACAAAGGAGTTTTTCCAACATGGCATTAACGAAATTAGATAATTTATACCGACAAGTCATATTAGATCATTCCAGTCACCCCCATCATCGCGGAACACTAGGAGATTCTACCTATAAAGTTGAATTGAATAATCCCACTTGTGGCGATGTGATTCATTTAGAACTCGCCGTTGAAGGGGAGACCATCAAAGACGTGGCATTTACCGGTGAAGGCTGTTCTATCAGCACTGCCAGTGCTTCAATGATGGGAGATGCAGTGATCGGCAAAACATTGACCGAAGCTGGAGAATTGTCAGGTTTATTTTCTGAATTGGTCCAAGGTCATACTGTTTCTGACAGTGACCGTCTAGGTGATGCTTCAATGCTAGGAGGAGTGGCTAAGTTTCCCGCGCGGATCAAATGTGCCACCCTTGCATGGAAAGCATTGGAAAAAGCGATCGCCGACGATACCCAACAATCAGATGTGGAACACAGACACTCGGAAACCGATGAGCATCAAGTAGAGTAGATTGCAGCAAAACAAAGGAGTGAGAACCATGGGTGTACCCGAATTAGAAGAATATAAATTTGGCTTCCACGATGACGTGCAGCCCGTATTTAGTACCGGTGAAGGCTTGACCGAAGACATCGTCCGTGAAATCTCACGGGTCAAACAAGAACCAGAATGGATGTTGGAATTCCGATTGAAGTCATTAGAAGCCTTCAACAAAATGCCCATGCAAAACTGGGGACCGGATCTGTCCGACATCGATTTCGATGCCATCAAATATTATCAAAAACCTAGCGACAGCCCAGCTCGAGACTGGGATGATGTACCAGAAAAAATCAAAGAAACCTTTGAACGAATCGGAATTCCCGAAGCAGAACGTGCCTATTTAGCCGGGGCTTCGGCACAGTATGAATCAGAAGTCGTTTACCATAACATGAAAGAAGAGTTTGAAAAGTTAGGCATCATCTTTACCGATACCGATTCAGCCTTGAAAGAATACCCAGAGATCTTCAAGCAATACTTTTCAAAATTAGTACCGCCAACCGATAACAAATTGGCTGCACTGAACTCAGCTGTTTGGTCCGGTGGAACCTTTATCTATGTACCAAAAGGCGTCCGCGTTGACGTACCGCTGCAAACCTATTTCCGGATCAATGCCGAAAACACCGGTCAGTTCGAACGAACATTGATTATCGTTGATGAAGGTGCCAGCGTCCACTATGTGGAAGGCTGTACCGCACCAACCTATTCCAGTAATAGTTTGCATGCAGCTATCGTCGAAATTTTCACCTTGAAAGATGCCTACTGCCGTTATACAACCATCCAAAACTGGTCCGACAATGTCTATAACCTCGTAACCAAACGAGCAAAAGCATTGGAAGGTGCCACAGTCGAATGGATCGACGGCAACTTAGGTGCCAAAACAACCATGAAATATCCAAGTGTCTATCTCGATGGCAAAGGCGCCCGCGGTACGATGCTCTCCATTGCATTTGCCGGTGCGAACCAAATCCAAGATACAGGTGCTAAAATGATCCACAACGCACCAAACACTTCCAGCTCCATCGTCTCGAAATCTATTTCAAAAGACGGCGGCGCCGTAAACTATCGTGGACAAGTCACCTTCGGCAAGAAGAGCGCAGGCTCTATCTCTCACATCGAATGTGACACTATCATCATGGATGATCTATCGAAATCCGATACCATTCCATTCAATGAAATCCACAACAGCCAAGTATCATTAGAACACGAAGCAAAAGTCTCAAAAATCTCAGAAGAACAACTCTACTACCTCATGAGCCGCGGCCTATCCGAAAGCGAAGCCACCGAAATGATCGTCATGGGCTTCGTCGAACCATTCACCAAAGAACTACCAATGGAATACGCCGTCGAGCTAAACCGATTGATAAGTTATGAGATGGAAGGGTCTGTTGGATAATAACTATTTCATTGCTCGAAACGTTGATATTAAAGCGTTTCGAGCATTTTTTTATTTGCATTTTAATAGTTGGCTACGTTTTTGGCTACGTTTGGAATTATTCGCCCATAAATTTTGCAAATCGGTCACCTGTTTTCTTAATAGATTGTGGTGTGACATGAGCATAGATATTCATGGTAGTTTTAATATCTTTGTGACCTAATCGTTCTTGTACTTCTTTTATCGAAGCACCACTTTCAAACAATAAGCTACAGTGGGTATGCCTAAATCCATGTGGAGTAATTTGAGGCTCCATCGGTGTCTTTTTGTAAATCCAGTCTAACCAATCGTTTACTACTTGGGGGTAGTACAGCTTGTTTGTGTTTGTAGTGAAAAGAAACTGCTTTGGTGAATTCGTGTTATAGCCATATAAGATCATTATTTTCATTTGTTCTTGTTGCCAAATACGCAGTTGTTTAAGTGTAAAATCATCAAGCTGAATCGTTCTTGATGAATTTTTAGTTTTAGGTACTTGTAGAACTACTTGATTAAACTCGTCTTGAGCGATAGTTTTACCAATTGTTATTGTTTTATTGAAATAGTCTATATCTTCCCATTGAAGCGCCAATGCCTCGCTTTTACGCATTCCTGTATAAGCTAATAAACGGAAAAAAGTGTACAGTTTAACTGAATTATTTTCTTTAGTATTCTTTAAAAATAGTTGTAATTGATCTTTCGTATAAAACTTCAAGGGTTGTTCTTCTTCAATTTTTCTTGGAAGCAATGTTTTAGACATAGGATTATCTTTACAGACTTCCATTGCTACTCCAAATTTAAATATTTGAGCAGTTGTTTTTCTCAAGAAACCATATTGTTTTAATGTTTTGTGCCATTCATTAACCTGTTTTTGACAATAACTAACACTTATTTTATCCAATCGTAATTCCCCAAAAGCAGGTAATATATGGTTCTTGCAAAAACGTTGAGCAACGGCAACGGAAGATGGTTTTACTCTCGTTCTGTAGTTATCAATCCATAATTCATATAACTCTTGAAAAGTTGTAACATTGATTTTAAACTCTTGTTTTTCTTTAAAGTCTACAAGTAGTCTATTAAGTGCTATTTGTGCCTCAGCTTTTGATTTGAATCTTCTACGCTTTGTACGTATATCTTTTCCAGTCTTGGGATCTTTTCCTAAATAAGTTTCAAATCCCCAATATTTTTCGCCATTTTGTAATTTATAACTAAAAAATGTGGCCATTTGATTCTCTCCTTACTTCATGATTGCAGGTAGAGAAGTTATTTGAAGAATCAATTGCTTTTAAATTTATCGTGATTATTAGTTAGAAATTTTGCGACTATACTATTTTTCTCATATGGGAAATTGTATTTTTTGCTAAGATCAGAAATAAATTTTTCTGTTTCAAATTGGTTTTTAGTAATTTTATAAAAGAAATCCTCGACAGATGAATACTGTGAAATATCTTGATAGGCTAAGTCCATTTCGTTTAATAGCTGTTTTGAAGAATCAATCAGTATTTCTTTTTCACCGTATTTGAAATCCCCATTTCTTATCTTATCTTGAAGTCTACTGTTGGCTCTTTTGAAAAATAGCTCTTTAGAGATAGAGTGTTTTTGACTAGCATACTCTTCGATAAGAGGATTGATATCATTAGCAAGTATCTCATTTAGATAAATTTCAAAATCTTTTGAGTAATATTTTGAAAATATATTTTTTATTATAGGATTCAATAACTCATAGTCTTTATCTAGCGAAAACGTATCACTATATCTTTCTTGAATATCATTAAAGACTTTGTGAGGTATCTCTGGGAAGTCCTTAATATATAGCTCATACCCTGAATCTATAAGGTATGAAGCTATGTATTCTTCCAAAGTTCCCCATTTAATCCAGTCTGCACTAGTGTTTCCAATATTTGCAATTGTTAAAAGCCTATTTTTATTGGGTAAAGACACACCTCTAAGCCAATTATTAACGGAACTTATTGGTGTGTCTCCAATTAAATCACCGAATCGTTCTAATGTCAGACCTTTGGATTCGATAATTTTTCTAATACGTTCACTAGTTAACGATAGATTAGGTTTCATAACTAAGCCTCCTTTTTCTGATTTATTGTAACATATATTGCTATCATTTACTAAAATTTATTAAAAATGTTGACAATAGAATTTCTATAAGATATTATAAACTAGTAATTTTTAGTAATTATTTTTTTGTTGCTCATTACTAAAAATTACTATTTAGGTAGAGAAGTTATAGAACAATCAAAAAGGAGAGGTTTTTGTGGAAGCAATAAAATTAATGATCTCAGAAGAGCAGGAGGAAATGTTTCTGAAGCAGTTTTATCAAATTGCTACAAAGGCAATTGAAAAGGCTCAAGAAAATGCGGGTATGACAAGGGAATACCTCAATCAAAAAGAAATGGCAGAATACTTAAATGTGAGCGAAAACTTTTTAAAAAATGCTGTGAGAAACGAAGGTTTACCCGTTGTGGAATTGGGTGCAAGAAAGTTTTATTCGAAAAAGGCAGTTAATGAGTTTATGTTTGCTCGAATGAAGAGAGGTGGAAGTTTTGAAAGAAGATGAATAACAAATCTAGTTTGGAAAGGAATAGCAGTTTGTATAAAAAAAGAGTGCTCCCGATAGTTTGCAGACGAAGGGAAACACTCGATAATGAATAAAGTTCTAAGAAAACTTTATTTGACTATATTTTAACATTCAAATAGGAAGAAGTGTGATTTTTATGGCAGAAAAAAGAATGCTGGCTAAATCATTCTTAAATAATGCAAGTTTTATGAAGATGTCAGATTCAGCAAAATTATTATACGTATATCTGAACACAAACGCAGACGATGACGGAATTGTCGAAGCGTATCCATACATGAAAATGCTCGGAACACCCGATGATGATGTAAAGATACTTTTCACAAAAGGTTTTGTATTTTTTTTAAATGAAGATTTGTTAACATTTCTCCCCCATTGGTTACAAAACCAAAATATACGAATAGATAGGTATAAACCATCTATTTACCGCTTCAAGTTATTGAACTTAAAACCAGAATTTTTCTCAAAATTAAAGCCAGTAAAACTTGATGTGATTTTGAAATCTGGCCAAGTAGAACCGCTAAGAGGCGATTTAATGGAAAAATGGTATCCAGCTGGTATACCAAGCGGTTCTGTTGCAAAGTTTTAAATAAAGAATAAAATTCCTTACGGTATCTATGATTTAAGCTGGGATTCCCAATAATACCTTGATTTCAGTACAGACCGAAAACCCGAAGAGAG